>JAQTRE010000018.1 GCA_028711995.1 Dehalococcoidia bacterium
CGCTGATCCAGAAGAAGGTGGCGTTCAAAGACCTGGGGCTGGCGGTGGTCGATGAGCAACACCGCTTTGGCGTAATGCAGCGTCTAGAATTACAACAGAAGGGTACCCAGCCGCACGTGCTGGTGATGAGCGCCACCCCGATCCCGCGCACACTGGCCTTGACGCTTTATGGCGATCTGGACGTATCGGTGATCGATGAGCTGCCACCGGGCCGAAAGGAAATCAAGACCAAATGGCTCAGCCCCAGGCAGCGGCAAAGCGGGTACCAGTTCGTGCGCAAGCAAATCAGAGAAGGACGCCAGGCATTCATCGTCTGTCCGCTGGTGGAGGAATCGGAGAACATCGAGGCCAAAGCCGCCACCACTGAATACGAGCGTCTCTCCAGAGAAGTCTTCCCCGATCTTAAACTGGGGCTGTTGCACGGTCGCATGTCCGCCACGGAAAAAGAAGAGGTGATGGGCCGGTTCCGGGACCGGGAGATCGATATCCTGGTATCGACTTCGGTAGTCGAGGTGGGAGTGGACATTCCCAATGCCACGGTGATGCTGGTGGAAGGCGCAGATCGGTTCGGGCTCTCTCAACTGCACCAGTTCCGGGGACGGGTCTTCCGAAGCAGCTATCAAAGCTATTGCATGCTCCTCTCCGAAAATCCGTCCCCCGAAGCCAGGGAGCGGCTGTCCCTGATGGAGCAAATCCACGACGGCTTCCGGCTGGCTGAGGAGGATTTGAGACTGCGAGGCCCCGGAGAGTTCTTCGGCACCCGCCAGAGCGGCCTCCCCGACCTCAAAATGGCCCGCCTCACCGATGTTCGTCTCCTGGATCTGGCCCGCAGAGAGGCCATGCGGCTGTTTGAAATCGATCCCCGTCTGGAAAAGCCGGAGCATCAGGCACTGTCCAGAGAGGTGGCCCGATTGTGGGCAGGAGCAGAGGAAAGGGAGCCCTGAATCTCACCTGTCCAACAGAGGATGAAAACGGCGATTGTCAAATACAATCGCTGCTGATCAAGCCATCACTGACAGGCAAGCGACTCGGGCCTGAATATGTCTGCTACGCACTCAGCTGATGCCGTATAGTCTGTAAATTCGGCAGCCCATCCGTTGAGCCAGGAGGTTTGGCTAGCCGGTATCCTATGCCCGGTTCGGAGACGATCAACCGGGGGTTGTCCGGCGAATCGCCCAGCTTGACTCGAAGACGACCGACATAGGCAGTCAGATAATCGTTTCCATCGGCATAATCTTTTCCCCACACAGTCTCTACCAGAACCTGGTTCGATACGATTTGGCCCACATTTCTAGCCAGGAAAAACAGGAGATTATGCTCTGTGGGAGTCAGTGGAACTTCTCTTCCCTTCACGCGTACTCGATTGGCAGCAAAATCGATGCACACCGTTCCCAAGTGAAGGGCCTGTTTGGTTTGATCCAACCCGCCCACATCGGAACGCCGCAGTACGGCTTTCACCCGGGCGATCAGCTCGGTGTGGCTGAAAGGCTTGGTGACATAGTCATCCGCTCCGGCATCGAGGCCCTCGATCTTGTCGATTTCCCTTCCTCTCGCTGTCAGCATCACAATGGGCACGTCCGAAAACAGGCGGATCTTGCGGCAAACCTCAATCCCGTCGAGGTCCGGTAAGCCGACATCGAGAATGACGATATCGGGGCATTCTGTCTCCGCCATGTCGATGCCCTTGCGACCCCGGCTGGCACAAGAAACCTGTGCACCCCCCCAGCGAAGTTGGAAGCACAGAGAAACGGCCTCGGCTATCTCCGGTTCATCTTCGATGATCAGTACTTTCATTCTCTGGTTACTTCCCGTTGGATTATCCAAGGCTCCCCTGGATTAATAGAACTTCGTTAACCTTTTATGCCGGTTTGGATCGACTCAGGCGCCGGCACAGCATGGCTCAGGGAGGCCTCAACATCCCGCACGAATTCCGCCCTCTCAGCAATAGGAATGGTGAAGCTGAAACGGGAACCGCGTCCCTCCTCACTCTCTACCCAAATCTTACCCCCGTGCTGCTCGATAATCTTCTTCGCGATCGCCAGCCCCAGACCGACCCCTTTACTCCTTCGTTTCCTGGCGCTCTCCAACCGTTGGAATCGTTCAAACACAGAATGCAGGGCCTCCTTCGGGATGCCTATACCCTGATCGGCAACATCGACTTTGAGTTTTCCGTCAACCCGACCGGCCTCAAGGGTGATCCGGGTTCCTTTGTCAGAATAGGCCGCCGCGTTGGCGATCAAATTCGTAATCACCTGTCCGATGCGCACCTCGTCCGTGTTGACGGCAGGGAGATCTGACGGCACATTGATCTCAAAGCGATGTTCCCTGGTCAGCGTCTGAAGCTGATGATCGATCTGGCCCAGTATGGAGGACAGTCTACTTTGCTTGACGTCCAGTTTCATGGTGCCTGCCTCCATCTGCGACATCTCAATGAGGTCATTGACGATATGGGTGAGCCTGTCGACAGACTGGCAGATCTCCTGCAGGAATTCCATCTGCGTCTCATCATCCCACTTAACGTCCGGTTGGATCAGGGTACTGGCCAGCCCTTTGATCGCGGTAAGAGGCGTTCGCAGTTCGTGTGAGACACTGGCGAGGAGAACTGTCTTGAGTCTATCCATCTCCTCCAGGACTTTCAGTCGAGCCCTCTCATTTTCCGCCCGCTTCTGATCGGTGATGTCCACCACGATAGCTCGAACTCCCCGGATCTGGCGGTCTCTTAGAAGCGGGCCGGGGTAAACCATAATGGGAAAGGATGTCTTATCTTTTCGGATCGCCACAAATTCAGTCGATCTGAGTTCTTGCCCCTCCAGGATCTGATGCATCTGTTGCATTACCCGGGTGTGGTCTTCATCGGCCACCAGATCAAGGACATTTACGCCTGCTTGCAGATTGATCTCCGCGTAGCCGAACATCTTCAAGCCAGCCGGGTTGATATAGGTGACGTTGCCCGATTCATTCATTTCGGTAAGACACTGAGGCAACAATTCGCACATCTGCCGGAATCGCCTCTCGCTCTCCACCAGTTGTTTTTGCATCTGGCCGCGGTAAATCCCCATCTCTATGGCGATGTTCAGATCTCTGTCCTGAAATGGTTTGACCAAGTATCCCATGGGTGCGGTAATCTTCGCCCGCTGGACGGTTTGCTGATCGGCATAGGCCGTCAGGTAGATCACCGGAATATCCTGCCGGGCTCGAATTGCCGCCGCGGTCTCTATGCCGTCCATGCCTCCATTGATGCGGATATCCATCAGAATCAGGTCGGGAGCCAGTTCCGCAGCCAGCCGGATGGCATCCTTGCCGTTATGGGCGACCGCCGGAACCACGTACCCGAGATCCCGTAGCCGCATCTGAATATCCTTGGACACAATCGCTTCGTCTTCAACAACCAGAACACAGATGTCTCCCATAATTCACCTCTCATCAAGATGGATCGCCCTGCGGAATGGTGATCCTGAATGTGGTTCCAAGGGTCCTGTCCACCTCGACCGACGCACTCAGTTGGGAGGAGAGACTGGTCACCAGTTGCAGCCCCAGCGTCTCGGTATTGTAGATATCCAGGCCCTCAGGTAATCCGATGCCATTGTCAGCCACCACTAAAGTCAGATGGTGATCGCTCGTCATGGCCACCCGAATATCGATTGCCGGAGCATATTTATTGGAAGGATCCCTTTGCCAACCCTCCGGGAAGGCATATTTCAGCGAGTTGGTGATCAGCTCGTTGACCATCAGCCCGCACGGCACCGCTGTGTCAATGCTCAAGAAGATGTTCTCCGCATGCAGATTCAGCGCAATCCCACTCGAGCCATTGGCATACGTCCTGATGAGATTATCGGCCAGACTACGGAGGTACTGCTTGAAGTCGATCTTCGCCAAATCACCAGAGCGATACAACTGCTCGTGGATCAGCGCCATCGACTGAACCCGTCTCCCGCTTTCCTCGAACAGCAACCGAGCCTCCTGATCAGTGATGCTGCGTTTCTGCAGATTCAGCAGGCTGGCGATAATCTGAAGGTTGTTCTTCACCCGGTGATGGATTTCCTTCAGCAGAACCTCCCGCTCGGCAATTCTCTCCTCCAGCACTGCGTTCTTCTGGTGGAGATCCTGTTGGGAGCGTTTCAGCGCGTCAGTCATTGCGCTGAACGATCGGGATAACTGTCCGACTTCATCATTTGACGACGATTCCACCGGGTAATCCCAATCCCCTTTCATGATCTGCTCCGCCCCCTTTCGCAGTCTGACAATGGGGACGGATATTGCCCTGGACAGAAAGACGGCCATTACATTGCATAACACCAGCAGGCCGAGCATCGCTATCAGAATCGTCCGAGTCAAATCCCCAACCGGTTTCACGATTTCGGCATGGTTCTTCTCCACCACCATCGTCCAGGGAGTCCCGGGTATCTGGTGATATACCCCGAGAACACTGTCGCCCATGTAGTTATGGGAGGAGACGACGGCATATTGCGTTTCATCGCCGATACCAGGCGACACAGATACCTGCTGCTTGAGTACCGCATCCTGAAGAAATCGCGAAGGGGTAAGCATCAGCCCTTCTTCATCGATGAGGTACACCTCGCCGGTGTCTCCCAGGCCGCTTTTATCGCCGGTGATGAAGTTGAGTTCGTCTTGCCCGCCCAAATACACCATCACGCCTTTCAACTGGTTCCCCGCGAAAAACGGGGCCGACACTCCCAGCACGAAAGTGTCGTTAGCCAAGGCTTCCGATTGGATATCAGGCCGGAGCAGTGAAAATCTGCCGATATAGGGCCCTTCCCTGCCTTTGAGATAAACGTCCTGACGCCGCATATCAATAAAGTCCCATTCCATGTCGCTCAGATCAATACTGCGCCAGTTAAGGGTGTTCAGGTTAACCTTGCTGAGATCAATCTTGCTGAGATCGAATTTGGTCCAATCCACATTGCTCAAGTCAACCTGGCTTAAGTCGACCCGGCTGATATCGACCTGGCTCCAGTCCAGTCGGGCGAAGTCAACCTGGCCCAGATCAAGGCGCGACCAATCGATCTGGCTATAATCCACTTTTGACCAATCGATCTCAGTTGGATCAACAGCCGACCAGTCGATCTGACTGTAGTCCACCGCAGCCCAGTCTGATATGATCTGATTCGCGGGACTCTGGCCAGCCTGGTCCTCTGCGCGAACCGATGATGCCACCACATATCCCTCCGCAGCCACGTACAATGCCTGCCAGACATAAGTGCTGGAGGCGGTGATACTTTGCACGATGGTGCGAATCGAACCGTCATCTGCGAAAGAGAAGGCCGTCTCGCGTTGCCCAGCCTCCAGTCCGGTATAGTACAGGGTTGCCTGATCGGCCAGCACCTGAACATTAGCCAGCTGGTAATCCACAAAATTCTGGACACTGCGGGCCCGCGATTGCGATATGGTTAACAGGTTGTCCTTTGCCTCACGCGTGAGAGCGTCACTGGCTATCTGCCTTCCGATGAAGGCAGCTGTGCTTCCTGAGAGCACTGCCGCTGTCAGAACCACAAGGAGAATCTTGTTGCTGATGCGCATTTTATTGACTCATGTCAATTGCTGACGAGTGAACTGCGGGCACTATGCTCTCTGATAGAGTAAACACCAGCAAAAGCTTGAATGCCTCAGTTGTTGTCGACAGACCTTGAATATAGGGTCCATAGATACTAGAGTAAGCTAGAACTTGACAATAAGAAACCGTGTGGGCCCGGCAATCTTGTGGGGGCTTCCCCTGAATTTTGGCTGTGTACCTTCAGAACAGGCGTGGCTGATGAGAATGACGTTCTCCACCGCTGTCTTCATCAACGCAATGCAGGTGCTCTACAAGATGGGGACTCCATCGGTGCAAAGATGGTGATCCCCCTCTGTACCCTCACCCCAGGTGAACGGTGACTCAGTGTGCTAAAATAGCTACAAACTACGGACTCGGGAGCCTCTGGTCACGGGCAAGGAGAATCTTCGCACCAGCGATGATGGGCACGTGGCAGGGGTCCTCAGAAGGGGGAAAGAATGCAGTTGGAAGGCAGTCAAACAGAGCGGAATCTACGAAACCTCCTGGCGGGTGAGCTTCAAGCCTATTTCAAATATACTCGGATGGCGCAGGTGGCCAAGGAGGCAGGACAACAACCGGTGGCCGATATATTTGCGGCCACAGCCCAAAACGAAATGGAGCATGCCATCCACTGTTTCAGACTTCAGGGTGGGCTGAAAGATATTCAGTCCAGTCTGAAAGCAGCAATACGGCAAGAACATGAGGAAGCCGTGAATATTTATCCCGAAGCGGCCAAAATTGCCGAAAAAGAGGGGTTTGCCAAGATTGCCGACTTTTTCCGGAAGATGGGGAAAACTGAAAACACTCATGAGGACCATTTTGCCCGGATTTTGGAAACCCTGGAGTCCGGTGGTCAAATAAAGGGCAGAACCGTGGGGCATTCCGCAACGTATATGGCCCAGATTATGCTGCCGAATCAGACCAATCCTGCCGGCAATGTCCACGGCGGCGAACTCATGAAGATGATGGACAATGCCGCCGGTGTGGCAGCTGCCCGTCACTGCAACAATCCGGTGGTAACGGCCAAGGTAGATGATCTTCAGTTCTTGGTCCCGGTGAAGGTTGGCGACGTAGTGATCCTCCATTCTCGACTCGTGTTTGCCAGCCGTTCCTCTATGACGGTCAGGGTAGAAGTGGAAGTGGAAAAACTCTACACCGAAAAACGCATCCATGCCCTCACAGCCAGTTTTATCATGGTCGCTCTGAACAAAGATGGAGGCGCGATTGAAGTGCCGCCGCTGATTATCAGTACCGAGGAAGAGAGGATCCTATTTGAGGAAGCCAAGGCAGAATATGAGGCCAGAAGGGCAGGGGCTGTCCCAAAGAAAGAGGCGGCAAGGGGATGACTGTTCCAGTCATCTTTCACCCTTCCGGCGAAGGCGCTAGCCATGAATCGCTGTCTACGAATGAAGCGTCTGTATTGCTTACTCAACCGCCCACTTGTATAATGAGAAACGTTTTCCCATGATCAGACAGAGAATCACCCAACTACTGGAGCAGGCTGCTCTTCAGGCGCAGGTCGAAGGACTGATACCGCAAGTTTCCTTGCCGGAAATCCTCCTCGAACATCCGCAAAACCCGGAACACGGGGATTATGCGGCAACGGTTGCCCTAAAGCTGGCGCGGGTAGCCAAGATGAACCCCCTGGGTATCGCCGAAGCTATTGTCAAAGCCCTGCCTCCTGTCATCGAAGGCGTCGATAAAGTAACCGTTCTGCGCCCCGGATTCATCAACTTTGTGTTGACCAGGGATTGGTTAACTGGGCACGTTGATGAGATCATCAACCAGGCAGAGCGCTACGGCGATTCGTCTCTGGGGAAAGGCTCCCGAATACAGTTGGAGTTTGTCTCCGTCAATCCCACCGGACCGCTCCATGTGGGTCATGGACGGGGAGCAGTGCTGGGCAGCACGCTTGCCAGAGTCCTGAGCGCCGCCGGATACACCGTGGAGAAAGAATACTACATCAACGACGCCGGCAATCAGATCTTCAATTTTTTTGCCTCCCTTCATGCCCGCTATCTGAAGGTGCTGGGTCAGCCTGCACAGCTACCGGAAGACGGGTATCGCGGAGAGTACGTGATTGAAATCGCCCGCGAGATCGTGAAGGAAAAAGGCGATCGCTTCCTCAAACTGGACCCCAAGGAAGCCATTAAGACAGTGGGCCGGATTGGGTTCGATAAAGTCATCGCCGCCATCAAAGACGATCTGAAGCTTCTGGACGTGGAGTTCGATGTCTGGTTCAGCGAACAGACGCTTTACGATTCCGGCCAGTTCGAGCGCGTCCTGGCTTTGCTCAAGAAGGACAACCACGTCGAAGAAAGGGAGGGGGCGCTCTGGTTCGTCTCCACCGGGCTGGGCGAGGATAAAGACAACGTTCTGATTCGCTCCAGCGGAGTCCCCACCTATTTTGCCGCCGACATTGCCTATCACCACAACAAGTTTGTGGAACGGGGATTCGACCGGGTCATCGATGTCTGGGGCGCCGATCACCAGGGACATGTTTCCCGGATGAAAACCGCTATTGGAGCGCTGGGAATCGATCCGTCCCGGCTGGAAATCCTGATCTCCCAGATGGTCAGCCTGCGCCGAGGCGAAGAGGTGGTCAAGGTTTCCAAGCGCACCGGGCAACTTATCACGTTGCGAGAAGTCGTCGAAGAGGTGGGCCCGGACGTCTGCCGTTTCTTCTTCCTCTCCCGATCGGCATCCAGCCAGATGGATTTCGATCTGGAACTGGCCAAACAGGAATCGATGGACAATCCGGTATATTATGTCCAGTACGGGCATGCGCGCATCGCCGGCATCCTTCGACTCGCCCAAGAAAAGGGACTCGACTACACCCGGGGAGATGTAACGCTTCTAACCGATGACGCCGAATTGGAGCTGATCAAGAAATTGATCCTCCTGCCGGAAATCATCGAGCTGGCGGCAACCGGCCTTGAGCCTCACCACCTCCCTCACTACGCCCAGGACATGGCCACCGCCTTCCACAATTTCTACGAAAAATGCCGCGTGATCACTGAGGACGAGCCCCGGACGTTAGCCCGGTTGAAGCTAATGGAAGCCGCACGAATCGTTCTGGCCAAGACGCTCCGACTGATGGGGATGAACACCCCGGAGCGAATGTGAACCCGCGATATCTGTAGCGAGAGTTTAAGACTCTTCCCCTACATCACCTTCGCCTGCCGCATGATCCGGACCATTCCCACAGCGTACTCGTACCGGTCCGTGAACCAGGCAAGCTGATCTGGCGGCACCTTTCCCTTGATCTTAGCCGGCACACCGGTGAGAAAGGAACGAGCAGGAATTACTTTGCCTGTGGCAGTAACCACCGCGCCAGCCGCTATGAGGCAATCCTCTTCGATCTCCACATCCTCCAGCACGCATGAATTGGTGCCGATGAGCACATTGTTCCCGATGCGCTTCCCATGAACCACTGCCCCATGCCCGATGACCACGTTGTCCCCTACAATCAGAGGCGAGTAACGCCCCGTCGGTATCTCATGAGGGCTTCCGGCATGAAGCACACAGTTGTCCTCCACCAGCACCCACCTGCCGATCTTGATCATGCCTACGTCGCCCCGGATCACCGCCCCGGGAAACACGATGGTATATTCGCCGATCTCCACATCGCCGATAACATGTGCCGACGGATGAACAAAGGCAGATTCGGCAATCCTCGGCGCTTTACCGTCCCATATCTCGATCATCTTCAGATTGACTCTCCTTGCCCGTGTTGTCTCCTTTATGTTAGACTTCTCTAGAGAAATTGACAAGAATGGCTGTCTAAACCCCCTCAATCCCCCTTTAGCAAAAGGGGGAAGCAAGTTCGGGAGGGGGACACCCCCAAACCCCCGGCAGGAAGTATCCTGCACCTCTTTATGGGAGGCTTCTTGCAACAAGGGGGGAATGTGAAATGCGGGGACAGCCTGAAGGATGTTGGAGATGAAAGGACGCGTATTTTCCGGGGCCAGGCCTACCGGAAAACAGCATATCGGAAACTATCTGGGCGCTATCCAGAATTATGTAAAGCTGCAGGACGACTACGAATGCATCTACTGCATCGTCGATATCCATGCCCTGACCACCCTGGAGGACGTCAGTCAGTTGCAGAACAATATCCGCGAAATGATGCTCGACTGGCTGGCCGCCGGGCTCGATCCCCAGAAGAGCATACTCTTCGTTCAGTCGCACGTGCCCCAGGTGATGGAACTCCACACCTTGCTCAGCATGGTCACGCCCCTGAGCTGGCTGCTTCGCGTGCCCACCTTCAAGGAAAAGGCCCGGCAGCAGCCCCAGAATGTCAATTACGGATTGGTGGGCTATCCAGTTCTCCAGACGGCTGATATCGTGCTTTACAAGGCCGATACCGTTCCCGTTGGAGAGGATCAACTGCCTCATCTGGAACTGGCTCGCGAGATCGTGCGGCGGTTCAATATGCTGTTCAAACCCGTTTTTCCCGAACCCCAGGCCAAGCTGACCAACTATCGCACCGTCGTCGGACTGGACGGTGCAAGCAAGATGAGCAAGAGCCTAGATAATCACCTCGAACTGGCGGCTACCCCCGAAGAAACAGCCAAGCGCATCTCCGGGGCTTTCACCGATCCGGAGCGCAAATTCCGCAAGGACCCCGGACGTCCCGAGGTCTGCAATGTTTATACGCTCCACGGCTTCTACAACCCTGATCGGCAGGAAGAAATCGGGCGGGGATGCCGCGGCGCAGCCATCGGGTGTGTGGATTGCAAGAAGCTGCTGGCTCAGGGCATCAACACAGCAATGGAACCATTCCGCGAAAGAAGAGCTGCATTCGCCGCCAGATCCGGCTATGTGGAAGAGGTAGCCGCCGATGGCGCCAAGCGGGCTGATCTCATCGCCAGGGAAACCCTCCGGGAAGTCAAAGAGGCAATGTGTCTGCTATGAAGCCTACCCACCTGCCTACCTCCCGGAGCGGACTTGATCCTCTGAGCGTAGCCACCCAAGCCGCCCGAGATGCCGGGGATATCCTCAAAAGCTATTTCTCAAACAAGAAAGAAATACAAAGCAAGGGGAACAGAAACCTGGTCACCAATGCCGATCTTCTGGCGGAGAAAAGTGTCCTGGCGCGGCTCAAGGATGAATACCCCGAGCACAGCATCCTCTGTGAGGAATCGGGGAAAAGCGATAAGTCGAGCCCATACTGCTGGATCATCGATCCTCTGGACGGCACCACCAACTATGCTTTCGGCATCCCTCTTTTTGCTGTATCCATCGCCCTGGCTTATAGAGATGTTCCTGTGGTAGGTGTCGTCTACGACCCCTTGAGGAACGAAATGTTCCGCGCTGAGAAAGGAAAAGGGGCGTTTTTGAACGATTCCGCCATCTCCGTGAAGCGAGAGCAGGACCTCAAGATGAAGATCATCGGCCTGGACCTCGGTTACGATGACGCCAAGACCAAGGAGTTACTCTCAAAGGTGCTCAGCCTGTGGTCGGCGGATACTACCTTTCGCATCACCGGGTCGTCTGCGCTAGGACTAACCTACGTGGCCTGCGGTCGGCTGAGCGTCTACTTTCATCGCAGCCTCTATCCGTGGGATATGGCCGCCGCAATGCTGCTGATACGGGAAGCAGGGGGAATCGCCACCGACTGGCAGGGAAACCCTTCCTCCGTCTGGGATGGCCATATCTTCGCCTGCGGAGACATCAACGCCCATCGGGGAGTTCGAGACATCTTAGCCCAATCCGGGCAGGGCTGACTTCATCAAGGGCGGCCTGAAAACGGCTGAGGGTTGGCCTTTCCGATAGATAGACCAGATGCGAAGGGCATCGGCAATCAGATGAGCCGAAGCCTTTGACCGGAATCTGCGCCCCCTTCAGGAGAAGGGCAGCCTCCGCAAATCGACACTCCAGCCTTTCCGCCGACGATGCATACCAAACCTCAACGATCCGCGATTGCGCCAGCAGGTAATCGATGTGCCAGTGAAGTTTCTTATTCCCCTTCAGATGTCTGTTGATCCGACCCATCAACCCACCCAGCGCGCTCCCTGCATAAAGATAATATCCTTGACGGAATGAGAAGGCCCCCAGTTTCCCCACAGTGATGACTGCGTCCCGATCCAGAGAGATGAGGAGAATATAACTGCCCCTTTCCGGCTTCACATCACGGATTCTAGGCGCACCGGGGGATGCAAGTCAAATGAGGAGGTTCAAATACTTTGGATGGGCAGGAACAGATCATGTGTTGACGCGCCCTGAGACACAGTTGTAAAGTAGAGGCAAGTAAAATATAGCGTTTGTCATTCCGGGTCAAGCCCGGAATCCAGTTTATTTGCTCTGGATTCCCGCTTTCGCGAGAATGACACAGACCAATTAGAATCCTATCCCTTGCTCACCTTCCGCACACTGTTGCTCCGACACTTCGGGCACGTCCGCTCCTCCATCTCGGCCTTCTGAGGTTTGGGGAGGGAGTATTCATTTCCACAGCGCAGACACTTGAAGTTCTCTTGTTCGGACATGATACCTCTTTTTAGCGGTCAGATGTCTTTGCGAGGAGGCCGCTCAAACGGACGACGCGGCAATCTCTTTTGAGGGCAGAGAGATCGCCACGCGGAGTTTATCCTGAGCTCACCGAAGGGCTCGCGATGACAAGACAACACTGACCTCCTACGCTTTCGCCCTGGCCTTGACCTTCGCGCTCTCTTTCAGCCGCTCCTCAGCCAGCACCTTCTGGGTGTACACAATTTCCTCCGGCTTGACCTTCTGGCGCATCTCCTCGATCTCGTTCATCACCCGGGCGAACTTCTGGCCCTCGGCGGCACTGATCCATTCCAGTTGCAGCCGCTCCGGTCGAATGCCCAGCTTCTCCAACTTATCCCAGAGCCGGTCCATCCGGCGCACGGTCCAAGTGTTCGCATTGATGTAGTGACAGTCTGCCAGATGGCAGCCGGAAACTAACACCATCGCCGCGCCAAGTTCAAAAGCGCGCAGGATGAATTTCTCGGAGACACGCCCGCTGCACATGGTTCGAATGATGCGGGCGTTGGAAGGATACTGCAATCGAGAAGTCCCTGCGTTGTCTCCTCCCGCATAGGAGCACCAGTTGCAGGCAAAAACAACCACCCTTTCCCCGGCATTCCCCTCAACAGATGACTCCGTCTGAGCCATGATCGCCTCATCACTGAAGTGTCGGATGCTGATGGCATCAAAGCGGCATTCGGCAGCACATGTACCGCAACCGGCACACATGGCCTCGATCACCTCGGCAGGGGTCTTCTTTTCCTTATCGAACTTGATTGCCCCATAAGGACACACGCGAGCGCAAACACCGCAAGCAGTGCACTTCTCCTTATCCACCGAAGCGGTAATGGCCTCTACCGTAAGATCATCCGAATTCAGGATGATGGAAGCCCTCGCGGTTGCCGCGCTGGCCTGGGTTACGCTGTCCTTGATATCCTTGGGCGATTCCACGCACCCCGCCAGGAAAATACCCGGCGTCGAAGCGTCCACAGGCTTCAGCTTGGGATGCGCCTCCAGCAGGAAACCATCGCTGGTCTTGGAGAGATTCAACAGCTGCCGGAGCTGATTGCCGTCCTTGCGCGGTTCCAGCCCCACGGCCAGAACCAGCATATCCAGTTCGTATTTCTCCAGCCTTCCGGCAGTGGTATTATCCACGCTCACCGTCAGATTTCCGGACTCCGGATTTTCCGTCACGCTGCCAGGCAAGCCCCGGATATACCGAACGCCCAGCGCCCGGCTTCGCTTCAGGAGATCTTCAAATCCCTTGCCGAAAGCCCGCAGATCGATATAGAACACGAAGACCTCGCTGTCCGGGTAGTGTTCCTTCAAAAGGAGGCTGTTCTTGATGGTGGCCATGCAACAGATATTGCTGCAATAGGGATTCCCTCGATTCTCCATACGAGAGCCGACGCACTGCACAAATCCGATGCGCTTGGGCACCTTGAAATCGCCGGGACGTATCAAATGGCCCTCGGTAGGTCCGGCCGCATTGATCAGCCGCTCGAACTCAAGGCTGGTAACCACATTCTCGAAGCGCGTATAGCCGTACTCATCCATCTCCGTCGGGTCATACACATCCATTCCGGTAGCCACAATGATGGTGCCGACATCAAATTGGATGATCTCATCCTGCATATCGAAATCGATGCAGCGCTTCTGGCACTTCTCCATGCACTTGCCGCAGGCAATGGGGTTGCGGCCGAGGCAGTTGGCCGGATTGATCACATAGGCTGAAGGAACCGCTTGAGGAAACGGTTTGTAGATGGCCTTGCGAGTGCCCAGCCCAACCTGATATTCATCCGGGCTGGTTACCGGACAGACGACGGCGCAATCGCCACAAGAGGTGCAGGCCGTCTCGTCCACAAAACGGGCTTTCTGGCGCACTTTCACATGGAAATTGCCGATGTAACCCGTGACCTGTTCGACCTCACTCAAGGTCAGTAGCTTTATCCTTGGATGTCGACCGACATCCATCATTTTCGGTCCGAGTATTCAGATGGAGCAATCCATGGTGGGGAAGGTCTTATCCAGTTGCGCCATGATCCCACCGATGGAAGGTTCTTTCTCCACTAAATAGACCTGATGGCCGGTATTGGCCAAATCCAGCGCCGCTTGAATACCGGCGATTCCGCCGCCGATGACCAGAGCCGCATCGGTGACCGGCACCCTGCTCTCAACTTGAGGTTTCAAGAAATGCGCCTTGGCGACGGCCATTCTGACGGTGTCTTTGGCTTTCTGGGTGGCAGCTTCTCGATCCGAGGAATGCACCCAGCTCACGTGCTCCCGGATGTTGGCCACTTCGAGCAGATAGGGATTCAATCCCGCATCGGCGACGCAGGCCCGAAAGGTCGGCTCGTGAAGGCGGGGCGAACAGGTGGCCACTACCACGCGATTCAAATTGTGTTCGCGAATGTTCTTTTTAATTGCTTCTTGACCGGGATCCGCGCATGTATACGAACTGCCAGCCGCTACTGCCACATCCGGCAAGCCCTCGGCATATTGCCTCACCGCCTCCGTATCCACAAAGCCGGCGATATTGGATCCGCAATCGCAAACGAAAACCCCGATCCTCAGATCATCTTCACTCATGATATGAACTTCCTCCCCGGCCAGAGCGCACTGGCAGCAAAACGAGAGATGTCTTCGATCTCTATCTGAAGCTCCTGGCCAAGCTTTTCATCGTTCATGGCACACGTCAAATGGATCTTGCATTTTGGGCAAGCGGTCAACAGCATATCAGCGCCGGTGGCTTTTGCTTCCCTCAACAGCTCCAGCTGTATCTGCTTGTTGGTGGCCCCGCAGTTGATCCAGGATTGAGTGCCGCAACACACCGCCATCGATCGATGATGATTCATCTCCACCACCTCCAGCCCCGGGATCGCCTGGAGGATGGAGCGCGGCGCATCATAGATACCGGACATCCTCCCCAATCGACACGGATCGTGGAAGGTGACTTTCCGGTTAACGCTATTGAATTTCAGCTTGCCATTTTTGACGGCCTCAGCGATCAGTTCAGTCATATGGACGACTTCGAATCCCGTATTGCCCAGAAGTCGCGGATATTCGACCTTCAGCGTATGATACCCCTCCGCACATGACACTACCACCCGTTTAGCCCCAGTTTTAGCAATGGCCGCAATATTATGTCGAGCCAGGTTGACGAAACCCTCAACATCTCCGATATTGAGCAGATCATGGCCGCAACAGCGCTCATCGGGTGAAAGCGCCGGCACAATACCCAGATGATTCAGGATAGCCACCGACCCCTTGGCCGCCCTCAGCGTCTTCACATCGAGATCGGAAAAGAAAGTGTCAAAATAGGGCGCACACCCGACGAAATAGAAGACGTCCGAGGTATCGGCGATTTGCAGTTGCTTCACCACCCAGCCCAGGCGATCCTGCTTCAGATCATCGCTGGCCATGATGCGCATCAGGGATTGCAGGGCTCCCCCGTGAGTGCATTGGCCCGTCTTGCCAATCTCATAGGCATCGGCGCGCAGCGACCGGACAAAGTCGGAATAGCGGACGCCGGATTGACACACCTTCTCGCAGGCGGCACAGGTGAGACACGACCATATCTGCCCATCCTTCAACACCTCCGACTCACCACCGTGAAGGGCATCGTAGACCAGCATTCGCGGCGAAAAATCGCAGTCATAGCGGGATACCGGACAGACAGCGGTACACTTCCCGCAATCCAGGCATCCGTAAGCCTTGGTGTCAGCAGCAATCCTCTTTATTTCCTTCATGTAAAAAGCCCGTATTCTCTAATCCGTAATGAAGAAGGTTTCGTTCAAAACAACATTCACCACAAAGAACGCCAAGACCGCTGAGAATGCATATATTTGACCTCTGCGCACTCTGTGTTCTCGGCGGTTAAGATAAGCCGGTGAAATCCCAGTCCGATTCGATCTGTTTGCGGGGATACTTGACCGGGCTCGGACCTATGTCCCGAGTGCGCTTCACAAAAGCATCGACTCTTCTGGCCAGAAACTCGCCATCGCCCACCGGCACTTCAACCAGATGCACCCTTTTGGACCCCATGCCCAGCAGGTTCAGCATCTTCTTGGTTTCCGCCACCGATCCCTTGGTCTGATCGATGCCAAACTTATAGTGGCAAGTCCCCGAGGAACACCCCAGCAGGACCACACCATCAGCGCCCATCTCAAAGGCTTTAAGCAGCAGACCGGTGTTCACCCGCCCCAGGCACATCACCCTCATAAGCCGCACATTGGAGGCATAGGATATCCTGTTTATCCCGGCTGCTTCCAAAGCGCTGTATGCTCCCCAGTTGCAGACAAAGCCTACGATGCGGGGCTCAAATCCCTCCGATACTGTCACACTCTCCCCGAACATTCCGTCCTTCTATGCCATATCTGAACCGACATCCCAAACAGTGCATGGTTCAGGTTATGTTTACTCCAAGGGAATTCTATCACAGTACGTTTGCTCACTCAACTTAGCCAGTCTTCAGCCGACTGTGGGTTTTTCTCTTTGCTCAAATGATGCTCCCGTATCGGAGGTGCGGCCTCCCCTCGGAAGGCATGTTGGTAGCGGCAGTTGAGAAATAAGAAGCAAGGGCAAGCCCCCTATCTGCAGGGCAGACACCGGAGCTACACTATATCGATGGAATGTGGCAGTGCTCGAGTTTTGCGTTGCTGAGTTGAACAACTCTGCTGGAACTCTTGGCGACATTCAGATCATGGGTGGCAATGATGAAAGTTGTCCCCAGTTCGCTGTTCAACCGACGCATGAGGTCGATGATTTCCTGCCCTGTTTTATGATCTAGGTTTCCTGTTGGTTCGTCCACCAGAACCAACAGAGGACTATTGGCCAGGCCCCGTGCCATGGCAACCCTCTGTCTTTCGCCGCCGGAAAGCATTGCCGGAGTGTGGCGCGCCCTGCCCTTCAGACCTACTATATCCAGCAGCTCTGTTGCTTTGCTCGCGCGCTCTTTGGCGCCCATTTTAAGAGGATACATCGGAATCTGTATATTGGAATGGGCGTCCAGGGAAGGAATGAGGTTATGCAGCTGGAAAACAAACCCGATCCTCTCCGACCTGAAACGACTAAGATCTCTGACTTCAGATAGATCAAAGCCGTCTACGGCTACTCTGCCGCTTGTTGCCTTGTCCAGGGCGCCGATGATGTTGAGCAAAGTCGTTTTGCCACTCCCGGACGGTCCCAGGATCGAAATGAATTCTCCCTTCTCCACTACCAGATCGACCTCCTCGAGAGCTACGATTTTCCCGTTGAGGTACGTTTTCCCCAGCTTTTCAGTCTGAACCAAAACTTTATTCATGGCGCAACGCTTCCACAGGGGATAAGCGCAATGCTCGATGGGCAGGGAATACCCCGCCAAGAGCTCCCAGAACTAGGGCTACGGCTAGGCCAACAAGAAAAGCATCAGCGGTAAAAGAGGGATTCACATAGTCCTCCACCGAGGGGAGAGAGGTGGTTGCCCAGATCGTCAATATCCCCAGCAGGCTGCCGATAACAAATCCCAATAAGCTCAGAATCATCGATTCGCTGAAGATCATCCTCAGAATATCGAATTGACTCCAACCCACGGCCTTCATAATCCCGATTTCCCTGGTGCGTTCTGAAACTGACATGAACATCGTGTTGATGATTCCCACACTGCCCATCATTATAGCGATTGCGGCTAGTACCCAGGCCAGTGTTTTTCCGAACTCGGCAGTAGCCGAAGTTTCCAGGAGATCGGCAGAGGGTTTCACCTTCAAATAACGCCACTGGGATTCTATCTCTTGAGTGATCTTATCTTGGTCAGCTCCGGACAATAAATAAATGGCCACCAGCGCCACTTTCCCCTCTTTCCCCAGAATTACTTGGCCCTCCTCCAGTGTAATCACAGCGCCACCATCAAGATAGAGATTCCCTGTCTGATAGATGCCTACCACCGTGAAATCTGCTCCCGACTCCATCCGGAATATCTCCCCAACTTCAATCCCCAGGTCATTCATAGCCAGCCTTCCCAGGACTATTTCACCGGGACTTCGGACATACCTCCCTTCAATGGTGTGGCTTTCTCCCAGGTACAAGTCCTCATCTTGAGGGATGACTCCAAACAGGTTGAAAGAGGCTGTATCCGGAAGGCTGACGGAGGCGAGCAGGAACCCGGTGGTTCGTTCCACTCCTTCAAGCTGGGCGATATCCTTAATGCGGGATTCAGGAATTGAGCCGCCTGTGGGACCGGAGAGTCCTCTCTGAGTAGCCACGAGATCGGCTTGAGTTATCTGTGCAGTGGCGCCAAGTTCCTCTTTGAGATCAGTGGCCAGAGCAAATAAGGCCATGATGACGGCAATACTGATACCGATACCCAAGACGGTCAGCGAACTCCTGAGGGGACGGGCCAGCAGATTCTTTCCAACTAGAGAAAACAGCATGTTAATAACTGGCAGAAATGATGGGATGGTTTTCAAATCGATGCCACCCCATCATTATATCGAATCACCGTGAGGTAATGGAGACTGTGCTACTCACTCGAACGGATAGAGCCGCACAGTCTTCATTGGCTAATTTCCGGCACTGCCCTGCGTCTTCGGAGTGATAGCACCATAACAACAGCAGCTATTACTAGTACGCCTGCGATTATACCACCGATCAGCGCCCAATGGGTCTCACTTTTTTCAGAAGATGTGGCCACCAGAGCAAAGTATGAGAGGCCATTTGCGGAAGTGCCGACAAAGACCGCCTGATTCTCTTGATAGCCGGTGAACACTGTGGGCAGTACTTCACAAGCTCCCTCACTGATACGGAATATCTTGACATTATCCGTGCCCTGATTGTCTGCCCAGGCCCTGTTCACTTTCATGGTGATTGTTGCAGTACCTATGCTGTCATCGGTAAGATTTATTTTGTCAACCTTGATCCCATAAGCCGTATCTGCTATATTTGCGCCGCTCCGTGCTGCCGCTAACTCAAATCCAGACCCGACAGGGAGTTCTTCCATCGCGGTCACCTTGATGTTTCCCTCCTGCTGGGCATTGGCGTCATCGATACTGATACTTACTGCACAGCGACCGACGTCCGGGGCTGTATTACTAAAGTCGAACGTCTGCTCCGGAATTTCTATCCTGCCAGTTGTTCCCCTCGATATAGTTTGCTCTGTCAACGGCGGCGGCAACAAATAGAGCACTCCAGTCCCGATCACGGCATCCGCACTCCCAGCATTTCCGGAAGAGCCTACGGCACACTGCAATGGAAGGTATCTGACAAACCGCTCAAAATCCTCCCGATCTTGCCTGCTCATATATTCAGAAGATGCCTGAGAGACTATCGCATTGAATATCTGACTGAGATTGGAGTATGCCAGAGATGTTTTGGTATCTAGCAGTAAGGCCATCACCCCTCGATATTCCTCCGCCTCATCCAGTGAAAGTATTTCTTGCTCACTGGCCGCCACTGCCGCTTCTAGGGCACCGGTAGTCGTGCCGATGACCAGGTAGTGAGTGTTATCAATGTCAAGGAAGAGCCAGCCTGGAGAGCCATCATCTGTCTTCATGGCATTGTTGGTGATTCGTGTAGCTTCCACGCCGCCAATGGATGTTGCAGACGTGCGCAGCCTATCCGGAGTCTCATCTTCCGACGTACTCTCCTCGATTATCTTGTTGATGGCATCAATAATGGCAGTCAGATGATTATTCACTTCGGCCGGATTCTCTACCTCAAAAAGCAAGAGCAAATCCGGGAATGTTGAGCCGTATTCATCGAAACTCAGGGGCAGTAAGGCCAGCGAGTATTCCCCTGTCATCCAGCCAAAGATATCCCTATTGATGTTCAACCCTACCTTTTTCTCCACCCAACGACTGAGCGCATCCGGGCTGGCAATATCATCCTTGGTCATGCCTTCAGGAAAATCGGACTCATCATCTATATTGGCGGTGACGCCTTTCAGGTATTTGGCAAGCGAGTCTTCAGCCCCATACCAGGACGCATTCACATTCTGACCTGAAAGAAAGAGCCACGCATCGCTGGGAACTATCCTGGCGCTGCGGAGCAGGTCGTTTTCTGCGATTGGCGGCGTCATCCCTTTGGACAAAGGATAGTAAGCGGTTGTGACCATGCCATTGCTGGCGAACTGAAGTGAGGCGGCAATGCAAGAGGGAATACTATTGCCAAAAGCCTCAAACATGAAGTTGTCTTCGGCAGGAATTTGCGAAAGACTCTGCTCCCAGAGGTGCGCATAGTTGTAGTAGAGCATTCCTGCTCGATCCGGCAAACTGGCTTGGGCTTTCCGAAAATCTGGACTGCCACCCAGAGAGGCGTCTGTATTGGGAGTTATCATCAAATCCAGGCTTTCCTCAAGGAAGCTCTGATTGTTGGAGAATACAATATATTCCTCAGGGAAAGCCCAGTAAGTCTCTTCCTCCGGCGTGTAGACAACATCTATTCCCTTGTAATCACCTGAGGGATGAGTGGGAAACTCTTCATCCTCTAGAGCAGAAGCGAGCTTATCAAAGAAAAAGGCATCGGACGCATCTTTATCCATTGTTCCGATAAGGAAAACCATTTCAGCATCTGTCTGTTCCTCCCTGGCGGGAACCGGAAGGCTCATTCCCATCGCCAGCTCCGGTCCCAGCCAGGGAAAAACATCCTGTTCGATATCGATGCCGCTCTCGTCCTGAGCTTGTTTTAATAGTTTATCCCATTCGGTTTGAACATCCGGATTCTGCCACCAGTTGTTCAGGAAGGACCGGAATTTTGCCAATTGACCCTCGCTTGGATCCAGGTCGACGGTGAGATAGTAGTCAATATCTGCAGGCAGAAGCTTGGCAGTTTGCTCACCTTGATCTGCAGCCAAAGCAGTAGCACCAGCAGGACGTGCTAAACCCAGCAGGCCTAATACCAGTGATACCACTACCAACAAAGATAGCACCTGCCACGACATTCCGCACAAGCCTTTGCCGTCCCTTTGCCTCGGTTCCATCGCATGATGACGCATGCTGAGTTTGCCCTTCACCGCATTATCGAAAGCAAACATTTCCATTCTCCTCCTTGGAGCGCTATTTCGGACTGAACTGGATTCCCTCTACTATATATAACACAAAACGCCCCTGTTGTCATGAGGTAAAAAGCCTATAATATAAGGGCCAAGAGCATGCAATTCAGCGAGGATTGAAAGTCAGCCTGCCAGGAACGCGATCCCCGATTCGAAAAAGTAGCCGCCGAGTCCTACCAGAGCAACGCCGCAGACCATGAGGAGCCCTGAATACACGGTCTGGTTGATGATGGTTCTCCTGCCAGTGGCGACAATCAAAGCAACCGCCGCATACCAGGTCAAATCCGCCAGGATGTGTCCGGTGAAGAAGGAAGCCACTCCCGCTGCACCTAATCCCAACGACCACAAAAGATAGGCCAATCCGATAGTCGCCCACCAGAGGAACCAGTAAGGATTGGACATGCTGATCACGATTCCGGCGAGGATCACCTTCCTGTTTTGAACCACGCCCGTCGATGTCTCCAGCGGCAAAGGAACCTTCTTCCACCCTTGACGGGCCATCCCAAATCCCATCAGGATCAGAACGCCTCCGCCGATCAATCCGACCACGGCAGCGAAGGTATCGCCCTGGATGAACTGATCGAGGCCGAGCACCACGGCAAGGATCAGGGAAAGCTCCAGAATGGCATGCCCAACGATGATCAGCGGGCCGACCCAGAAGCCGGACTTGGCGGAGGCACTGATAGTATACGCCAATAGCGGTCCGGGCATCATCGCGCCGGAGAAACCGATCAGAAAAGCGGTGGTGAAAATGACCAGGATAGTGGCTTCAGGCACGAGTTTGAGTATAGCAGAGGCGAAAATAGGGCGCAATGAAAAAGGAGTCCGCATCCGTAGGGGTAATACCGTGCGATTACCCTTCTGTCGTGCCGAGTCAGGGGTCGGATGAAGCTGCGCTTGCCGGTTTGAGCCTGGAAGCGCCGATGGCCCCGATGGCGGCCACTCCCGCCGCAAAAAGATAGGCGGGAAGCAGCGAACCCGCCGCATCTGCCATCCCCCCTGCGATAATCGGCCCAAGCGCTTGCCCAACGCCAAAAAATAGAGTGATAAATCCGAGAGTCGCCGGAGCCATCTGTGCGCCCATCATTTCCCCGCACATGGCCGTCATAATCGCCGGGATGCTCCAGGCGGTCAGTCCGAACAGGATCGCCGAGATCATAAAGCCGTTCGGCATGGTCCAGAGTCCGAACAAGCTGAAGGCCGCCGCATGGAGGGTATAGATGATCATCAGCACCCGCCTCCGGCCGATCCGATCGGAGACATATCCCCACAGCGGGCCGCAGGAGAAGCTCACCCAGCCCATCATCATGTAAAGGCTGCCGGCCATTTCATCCGTGTACCCGCGCTCATTGGCCAGTTGTTCCCGGAAGAACGTCATATAGATGATGTAAGAAAGGCCAAAAGCAATGTACACCAGCCCGATCTGCCATACCGCCCTGGAGCGATAAACCTTGCTCCATTCAAAGACGCCTGGCCGCCGAATCACCGCAGGATCATCATCTTTGAATCCCAGCGGCTTCAAACCCTTCTCGGAAGGTTGATTCCTCAATAGCACCCAGGACAGAAGAGCCAGTGCGATCGTTATGGCGCCGAAAACGTACCAGCAGGCCCTCCATCCCTCATCGTAACGAGAAAGGATTACAGGAACAGTTGTGCCGACCACCACCAACCCCAGCGAAGACCCACTGACAATCACTCCCGAAGCGACGCCGAGCCTGCGAGGCGCCACCCAAGAGGCCACCAACCCGACTACAGGGATATTGCCCGCGCCACTGCCCATACCGGTGAGCAACTGAGCAGCCATCACAGCCGTAAATCCATTGGCCATGCCGGTGAAGATCATGCCTGTGCCAGCCACAGCCAATCCGCCAGCAATGACAGCTCTGGGTCCAAAGCGTGTAGCGAGGGCTCCGCCGATCACCGAAAGGGCCAGATAACCGAGCAGACTGGCGGTAATGATCGCTCCGGCTTCGGTATTGCCGATGTCCAAGCCCTCTTTCATCTCCGGCAGCACCATCGCGTAACCGAAGCGCGCCAGTCCCAGAGAGCCGAACACCGCCAGCATCCCCATGCCCAGCATGAGCCAGCCGTAGTGAAATCGAGGGGAAGAAGTGGTCATTAAATGAATTTATCCTTGGAATCGCTTCGGAGGTTTCCGTTCCCATTCGATCCTTCGACAAGCTCAGGATGAACGGAGACGAGCAAATAGATGATTAACCGTTCGTGGTGAGCCTGTCGAACCATGAACGCACTACGAATCTCTCGGAAAAACCCGATCGACGGTCTGCCCAACCTCCTCCAGCCATTGTCTTCGCTGTTCTGAGGTGCTGGTAACTACCACAGAGAACATCCGCCGATGAAAATCTGTCAGCCCGCAAAGGCCAAAGATACAATTCCTCCAGATTGTTTCCAGCGGATCACCGAAAACGGCCTTCTCTCTCTCCGATTCAGTGTTGGAAGTATTAAACACAATGGCCGCTCTGGCTTTCAACAACCCGACAGGCACCCCTTCGCCGGAATCGCCTTCCAAAAACTCATAGGCAACCCCCGGACGGATCACTCGATCCACCCACCCTTTTAATATCGCCGGAGGCTGGCCCCACCAGTTGGGATGAATAATGACGATGCCCTCCGTACGAGCAATCTCCTCACAGTGCATGGTTACCACCGCAGGCAGGAAGGCGTTTTTGAGGATTTCTCCACCGCTGAGCACCGGATCGAATCGCTCCTGATACAAACCATGGAAAAACACCCGATGACCATTGGCTTCCAGACGCTCCATCGTCGTTTGCGCAATAGCATGATTAAAGCTTCCTACTTTAGGGTGAGCAAGGATGACGGATATTATCATAAAGCTGACGCTTCCTGTTTGTTGGAGGCTCGGTGATGGAATTCCGGTCAACCCCCTGACCCCCAATCTTAGGGGAAGAACAAGAAAAATTAGGGGACACCCCTAAAACCCGGACAGAGAAGGGTCTCTGCATTCTCACTCGCCCCTTATAGCGACTTCAGAATCTGCTCAGCCTTCTCCAGATTATCCGGCTTTATCACCACCACTGCCTGTTTGGTCGCTGGGTCGGTGTAGGCATAGAAGTACTTGAGATTGATCCCGGCCTTGGTCAGCGGCTTTACTACGTTATTCAGCATCCCGCCCGGCACATCCGGCATGGAATAAGCAAGGAGCGTATCCAGCCGGGTGGTGAATCCAGCCTCGCGCAACGATTCCTGGCTCTGCTCGGCATGAGGCAGCACCATTCGCACAATCCCGAACTCGCCGCTATCGCTGATGGAAAGGGCACGGATATTGATCTGCGCCTTCTCAAGCGCTCCAAGGATATCCTCCAATCTGCCTGGCTTGTTTTCGACAAAGACAGAAATCTGCTTTACTCTCATGGCTGAGTCCTCCTTGAGTCTTTTATGAAAGGATATAATCAACCCCCTGGCCCCCACTCTTGGGGGAAAGAGAGTTTAGGGGACACCCCTAAAACCCCGGCAGGAAGAATCCTGCACCTCTTTGAACTCTTGCTCATGTCTTTGCGAGGAGTCCTTCCAAAGAAGGACGACGAAGCAATCTCAAGACAATACGCGGAGATTGCTTCACTTCGTTCGCAATGACATATTCTATTTCAACTCATCCCGATTGACCACCCGCTTGGACTTGCCTTCGTAGCGGGTGATGGTCTTAGGCTCCACCAGCTTGATCTTGGCGGTAATGGCCAGCACGCTATCCATCTCGTCACGGAGCCGCTTTTCCAGGTCCTTCATCTTGGACATCTCATCGGAGAAGATGCCTTCCGATACTTCCACCCATATCTCCAAATAGTCCGACTTGAACCCTTCCTGCCGATCCACCACGATCATATAGTGCGGCTCCACACCCTCGACCGCCAGCAGCACGCTCTCTATCTGAGAGGGGAAGACATTGACCCCTTTGATCACCAGCATATCGTCGGTACGCCCCATCACACGGGTCATTCGAACATGAGTCCGGCCGCATTTGCATGGCTCAGGAGTCAGGCTGGTGATATCCTTGGTGCGGAACCGGATCACAGGCTGGGCTTCCTTGCTGAGAGTGGTCAGCACCAGTTCCCCTGCCGATCCGTAGGGCAGCGGTTCACCGGTGACCGGATCAATGATCTCCGCCAAAAAGTGGTCTTCCCAGATGTGCATGCCACACTGTTCCGTGCATTCCACGGAAACACCCGGCCCGATCACCTCGGTCAGGCCGTAGATGTTGATAGCTTTGACGTGCATCTTTCCCTGGATTTCATCCCTGAGCTGATCGGACCACGGCTCCGCCCCGCAAATGGCCAGCCGAAGCTTGGTCTCCCGCCAGTCGATCCCCAACTCCTTGGCGGTCTCATGCAGGATCAGCGCATACGAAGGAGTACAGGTCAAAACAGTGGTACCCAGGTCTTGCAGCAAAAGCAACTGCCGCTTGGTATTTCCGCCGCTGGTGGGAAGTACCGCCGCCCCCAGGCGTTCGCCGCCGTAGTGGAAGCCGAGTCCGCCAGTGAAAAGTCCGTATCCATAGGAATTCTGCATCACATCGCCTGCGGCCATGCCTGCAGCAGCCATCGATCGGGCCATCACTTCCGACCACATATCGATATCTCCCTGAGTATAAGGAGCCACAATCGGCTTGCCAGTGGTGCCGCTCGATGAATGAAAGCGAACCACTTTGTTGAGCGGAACACACATCAATCCAAAAGGATAATTGTCTCGAAAGTCGGCCTTGCTGGTAAAGGGCAACTTGGTAATATCGGAGAGCTTCTTGATATCGGCGGGTTTGACGCCTTTCTCCTTTAAGGTTCGCTGGTAGAAAGGCGACTTCTCATATACGTGAGCCACCTGCTTCTTCAGCCGCTCCAGCTGGAGTTTCTCCAGCTCGACTCTGGACATCTTTTCAAGCTGAGGATCTCGTATCATCTGGACACCCCTTTTTCTTTCATCGATTGGGTCACCTGGGCTCCCTTGTGGAACGCCTGAATGCTGGAATCAAGGAATTTCGGAGGGACCTTGCGCCGGATATCTTCCAGCCACAACTCATCCTTCAGATCAAGAAATGCGGCTATCGCCCCCATCATCACCATGTTCAGCGCTCTGGGATTTTTGACTTCCTCTCCAATCCGCGCAGCCGGAAGCAGATAGACTTTCTCGGTATAATGAGCCAGGATCGACTTGATCTTGTCCCATCCCGGATAAGGAACTCCGCCGCTCATCGATGAGACGGGAATGATGGTCACATCGGCAACGATGGCCACACCGCCCGGGCTCAAATACGAAGCCCAGCGAGCCGCCTCGATCTCTTCGAAGCCTATCAGGAAATCCACTTCCCCCTTCTTGATCATCGGGGAGAAGACGTTCTGGCCCCAGCGGACATTGCTGACCACGCTGCCGCCTCGTTGCGCCATTCCCAGAGAATCGGTTTTCTTCACATCGTATCCGGCCTTCATACCGATCTCCGCCAGAGCATCGCTCGCCAAGATCACGCCCTGCCCGCCAACTCCCACCATCAATACATTTACATCTTTCATGATTTCATCTCCACGATCGCTTCCTGCGGACATACCTGCTGACATACACCACACCCCACACACGCCGCCGCATCGATCTGTACCGCGTCATTTTGAATGATGATCGCCGGGCATCCTACATCCAGACAGCCACGGCAATCGATGCACAGGTCAGGATCGACCCGGCGGGAAGTATTCTTCACCTTGAATTTCAAAGCGCAAAGACCCCGGACGATGACCACCGATGGCTCCTTGGCCGCCGTACTGGCCTTGATTGCCGCTTCGATTGCCGCCATGTCATAAGCGCTGACCACTTTGATATCCTTGATCCCGATCCCTTCGCACAGCTTCTCCAGATTCACCTGCGGACCCTTCGATCCATCCATGGCCATGCCCGTGCCGGGGTGGCCCTGACCGCCGGTCATGGCGGTGGTGCCGTTATCCAGGATGATCACCGTGTTGGCGCTCTGCTTGAAGACCATATCGGCCAGGCCAGTGATGCCGGAGTGCATGAAGGTGGAGTCACCGATCACAGACACTGTTTTGTTGGGAACCCCGGCCTTCTCCATCCCGATGGCATGCCCGATGCTCGCTCCCATACAGGCGCAGGTATCCAGCGCGCCGAGCGGCTCGTAGACGCCCAGGGTGTAGCATCCAATATCGGCGGCGATCACCATTTCTTTCTCGGTGAGCGGCCTCAACACGGGCGAGGGCTTGATGCTGCTATCGAATCCGAGTTTGCGCAAGATCATCTCCGGCCCCACATGCGGGCAACCGGCGCAGAGCTGCGGTCGGCGAGGCGGAATCTGAACCGCCGGAGGCGGCTTTGAGGCGACTACAGGAGCCGGAAGCAGCCCGGCTTTGACCGCCGCCGCTTCCACGATCTCCGGATTGAATTCCCCGATAATGGGGAAGAACTCCTTCCCTGAAACTTTGATGCCCAGCATCCGCACCTCTTCTTCGAGGTACGGGTCATTCTCTTCGATAACGATCACCCGGTCGACCTCAGAGGCGAACTTGCGGATCATGTTGGCTGGAACGGGATAGGTGGTAACGAGTTTAAGAAACGAGGCATTCTTGAAGACTTCCCGCGCGTATTGATAAGCCACGCCGCTGGTGATCACGCCGAGCTTGCGGTCGCCCCGGATGATCTGGTTCATGGGGAAATCCTCCACCCAGGCTTTTAATTTAGTGATCCGCTCCTCCATGTTGGTGCGCCGCACCCGGGCGTTCGAAGGAACCATTACGTACTTGGCACTGGAACGCATAAACCCCGGCTTCTTGGTTTCGGCCGGGCGGTCTTTGGTAATATCCACAATGCTCTTACAGTGGGAGATTCGAGTGGTGCTGCGGAAGAGAACCGGCGTATCAAACTCCTCGCTGATCTTGATGGCCCACTGCATCAGCTCATAGACTTCCTGACTGTCGGTGGGCTCCAGCATCGGCACCTTGGCCATCTTGGCCAGATGGCGATTGTCCTGTTCCCCCTGCGAGCTGTGCTCGCCCGGATCGTCGCAGGAGATGACCACGATTCCGGCGTTGGTGCCGGTGGTGGAAAGGGCAAAGAAGGGATCGGCCGCCACGTTCAGGCCAACATGTTTCATGCTGACCATCGTTCGGACTCCCCCGTAGGCCGCCCCCATCCCTACCTCCATCGCCACCTTCTCGTTGATCGACCATTCCGCATAAACGCCCTTGAACTGAGAAAAGGATTCCAGAATCTCAGTGCTGGGCGTGCCGGGATAGGCTGTGGCGAAGCTCACGCCGGAGTGATACGCTCCAAGCGCCATCGCCTCGTTTCCAGATAAGAGTTGTTTCATAACGTTCTCCTAGATATCCAATTATACCCAAATCGACGGAAAACCGAGTCAACCAGTGAAATTCCCGATGGGCGACCACAAGAGTCGCCCCTACAAACCGTAATTCGAAATTCTCAGCGTCCTCTGCGTGCTCTGCGGTAGAACCTGCTACGCCACCGACTTGCCTAAATACGCCTGCCTCACCTGGTCATTGCCCAAAAGCTCCTTGGCCGTCCCCTCGATGGTGATCTTCCCCCGCTCCATCACATATCCGCGGTCGGCGATCTTCAACGCCGCCGTGGCATCCTGCTCCACCAGCAGGACCGTCAAGCCTTCATCTCGCAGACGGAGCAGGAGCTTCAAAATCTGCTTCACCAGATTCGGTGCCAGGCCCAGAGAGGGTTCATCCAGAAGCAATATCTTCGGGGAAGACATCAGCGCCCGCCCGATGGCCAGCATCTGCTGCTCGCCCCCGCTGAGACTACCGGCCTTCTGGCTGGTCCGTTCCTTCAGAATGGGGAACAGACTGTAAATCCGTTCCAGCTTCGATCGAAAGGAAGGACTGCGCTGAAATAAACTCAGCGGCCCGATGGCCTTGAGCCCGCTCCTGGCGCATTCGGAGTACGCGCCGAGTGTCAGATTATCCTCCACCGACATCGCTCCGAATATCTGCCTTCCCTCAGGCACATATCCCAATCCCAGCCGGACCATATCATGGGAAGCCAGACCGTTGAGACGGTCCTCCCCCAACCATATCCTCCCGCTTTTCGTGGGGACTATGCCGGTAATGGCGTTCATCAGGCTCGTCTTGCCCGCACCGTTGGCTCCGATCAGGGTGACTATTTCCCTCTCGTTCACCGTGAGAGAAGCCTCCCTGACAGCAGTAGAGCGGCCATAGGCAACGAATACTTTTTCGACTCTGAGCATATCAGAAACCCCTGACTAAATCCTGTCAACCCCCGATCCGGTCGAGGGCAGGCCCCCGACAGAAAGCGTATCCTGCACCTCGAAAGGTACGATATTTATATGTCATTCCCGACCCGATCGGGAATCCACTTTCTCCGAACCCGGACCTTACAACTCGTCCTCGTCATCACCCAAATAGGCGGCGATCACCTTCTTATCTTTTTGAATCTGCGCCGCAGTCCCCTCGGCGATCTTCTTGCCGGTATCGAGCACAATCACCCATTCGGCAAGGCCCATCACCAGCGGCATATCGTGTTCCACCAGAATCACAGTAATCCCATCATCTCTGATGCGACGGATAAGATCGCTGAGCTCCTGCTTCTCCAGCCGATTGAGTCCGGCCCCGGGCTCATCCATTAGAATCAGCTTCGGCTCGGTGGCAAGGGCTCTGGCTATGGCCAGCAGTTTCTGCTGACCCAATGGCAGATTCAATGCATTCTCGCCGCCATGCTGGCCAAGACCAACCATGTTCAAATACTTGAGGGCATTCAGCCTGATCTGATCTTCCTCCCGATGCGCCTTGGGCAGCCGAACCGCAGCCTCCAGGAATCCGTAACTTGAGCGAACATGCCGACCGGTCATCACATTCTCCAGCGCCGTCATATTGCCGAACAGATGAACATGCTGAAAAGTCCTCACAATACCAAGCCGGGCCCTCTTGGCAGCCGAGAGCTTATTGATCACCTTGTTCTCAAAGATGATCTCTCCGCTGGTGACCTGAAAGACCCCGGCGATGAGATTAAACAGGGTTGTCTTGCCTGCCCCGTTCGGACCGATGATGGCCGTAATCTTTCCGGTCTCAATTTGAAGATCAACGTGATCTACCGCCACCAGCCCGCCGAAGGCCCGCGTCACTCCTCTGGCTTCCAGAATGGGCTCACTCAAGGTTCTGTCTCTCCCTTTGTGCGATTGAAAAGCGATCCGATTTGAAATCCCTTTGCGGCTGCATACCAACCTTTGCCAGTACGCCAGAGCAACTTGGGAAGGAAGAAGATGCCGTCCCGCTGGTAGGCATTCTTCAGGGCTACGAATAAGCCTTCCGGCATGAAAATCAGGATGAGGATCAGAATAAGTCCGGAGATGACCATATTCCACTGGCCGTAATGGATCAAAATCTCATCATCCAGAATGTGAAGAACACCTGTGCCGAAGATGGCTCCCCATATACTGGCCAGCCCTCCGAAGACGGCCATCACCACCATATCCACCGAAACCATCGGATTGAACTGACCGGGGCTCACGTGTCCCGAATGATGAGCAGCCAGACTTCCCGCAATGGATGCAAATACGGCGCTCAGTACAAAGATTTTGATCTTGAACCCGATCACGTTGATGCCGAGCGACTCAGCCGCAGATTCGCTTCCGTGAATGGCTCTGAGAGCTCTGCCGGTTCGGGAATTGACGATATTTTGAGCTATGATCAGAATAGCCAGACAAATCCCCCACACCAGGAAATACTGCCGGAACAGGGAATCGAACTCAAAGCCGCCGATGGAAAGATAGGGCACGTCGCTCATGCCTTCCGGACCGCCGGTGTAACCACTCTGCAACTCGGCCAGTTTCCAGATAATATAGCCCACAGCGAGCGTGGCCAGAGCCAAATAATTGCCCCTCAGCCGAAAGATTGGCCCCAGCATAAAAGCCAGCGTGGCAGTCATACAAGCCCCAAGAGCCATAGCTGCCCAGGGATTCACATCGTAGGTCTTGCTGAAAATTGCCGAAACATACATTCCTGTCCCGAAGAAAGCTGCCTGCCCCAGCGATACCTGGCCGGTGTAGCCCATGAGTAAGCACAAGCCGACAGTGACCATGGTGTGCCACCCGATCACAATAGCCAACTGCTTATACTCACCCAGAAACCAGTCAAACGGCACCAGAATGAGAAACACCAGCAGCACGGCAAGAAAAAACCGTTGTCCTCTGATCTTCGCCTCCGGCATAATCAACTTGTCCTTTCCTCCTCCGCCAGTTTGCTGGACCGCAACAGCAGAATTGCCAGCAAGATACCCATCGCCCACACATCTTTATACCCGGAAATGAAAGGCCCCCAGCTCAGTCCCACTATCAGATTCATGGTGATGCCAATAAGAAGTCCTCCCACCACCACAGCGATATGGCTCTTGAACCCTCCGAGAGAGGCCGCGAGGAATCCGTAGAGCCCCAGGACGAAGCCACGCTCGTAGTCCATGCCGGTTTTTGGAGTCATAACGGCCCCGATCACCGCTCCGATCATCGCAGCCAGAATGAAAGCAATCAAAGCCATCGTTTTGGGATTAACACCCACCAATCCCGCACCGACGGGATTGACGGCGCATGCTTTAAGCGACTTGCCGAGCATGGTGTAAGAGAAAAACAACTGAAGGAGAACGGTGATTATCACCAGCGCGCTCACAATCCATAGCGTCTGGGTAGAAACAATAGCTCCCATAAACTCCAGAGACCCTCTGTCCCAATATACAGGAGTGCGCTGACCAGAGATACCCCACATTTCTCCCGCAATTCCCTTGATGCAGAGGGAAGCGCCAATTGTAATGATGATCAGGCTCACATTTGACGGCTTCCTGGCAGGACGAATGGCAAGAAGATAGAGTATCCCACCGGCAAGGCCAACCACGGCTACAGGTATTATGGAAGACAGGGCAACATTCAACTCCGCAGTCGCTAATTTGCCGAAGAGGAGGAGAGTCAACGGAATGCAGCCCAAGACGGAAACAATTGAAATGACTGCGATGACAGGATGAATCCTCTTGCTTCTTGTGGAATACAGGAACATGGCGAGTGCCAGCGCAGCCAGAATCGCCACCACAATCTTGGGCCCAGTGGGAACATGAGCGGAGTCGACGCTCATGTAAGACATCATTCCGCCCAGCATGACAAACTCGCCCTGAGCAAAGTTGATGATGTTGGTGACAGAATAAATGATGGTGAACCCCAGACCGATCAGCGCGTAGATGCTGCCGTCCTGGATGCCAAACACCAGATATTGAAAGAACTCTTCAGATGACATTCTTCAACCCAGTCTCCCGCCGATTCTCCTGCCCGATGATATAACAACGAGGGGGAAAGTGCAACTTTCCCCCTCGCTCAACTCTATGTAATACGCTGTCTCCCGGACCTTACGGGGCAGGAGCTACGGTCCAATCGCCATCGACGATCTGGATCATGGCCAGAGAACCGGGAGCCATTCCAAGGTGATCTTCTGAAGACATGGTGAAGACGCCACTGATTCCGACAAAATTCGTGGTCTTCTCCAATTCACCCCTGATGAAAGCACGAGCATCCTGAGAACTCAAACCCTCGGGCATCTTCTTCAAAGCCATCGTAACCATCTGGAACGCATCATACATATGCCCGCCAAAAGTATTGATTGTGCCTGCGCCGAACTTGCCCTCGTAGTCAGCTTTGTATTTATCAAGAACCGCTTTCTGGGAATCACTTGCCGGCACAGAATCCACAACCAGCAGCTTGCCGGCCGGGAAGATCACTCCATTGGCCGCATCGCCGGCCTGCTCGATGAAAGCGGGATTGGCAATTCCGTGACTGCAGAACAAGGGAATGGACATCTTCAGCGTTTTCATATCGCGGGCCACCATCGCGCCTTCCTTATCCGTAGACCAGTTGACAACTGCCTGGGCGCTAGTTCCTTTAATATGAATCAGCTGCGACTCCGTGCTGGTGTCGGCCGCATTAAACGTCTGGTTATCCACAATGGTTATCCCGTACTTTGATGCCTCGGACTCCAAGTACTTCTTGCCTCCGGCACCAAACGCCGTGGTATCGGTGAGCAGAGCCACTTTCGTCATCCCCTTCTGCTGCAGATAGTAATAAATTTCAGCGACCACTTCCCTTTCAGTTTGCGGGGTCTTGAACACCCAATAGCGATCCGCCACCGGCGTGACAATATCGATGCTCGCCGCACAGGATACATTCGGTATCTTTGCCTGATTCACGGTGTTGATGATCGCCAGGCTGGAACCTGTAACTGTGGGACCAAGAATCGCCAGAACCTTGTCCTGTTCGATCAAGCGTGTTGTCAATGTGAGAGCCTTTTCACTATCGGTTGCGTCATCATAGATGACAACCTCCAGCTTATGACCATTGATACCCCCGGCAGCATTGACCTGATCTGCCATCATCTTGGCGGTGTTTTCTTCAGGTATGCCCAAAGCCGAACCGCGCCCGGTCGTAGAGAGAATCGCGCCGATCTTATAGGTGGACTTGCTAGGATCGATGGTTGCCGCAGGTGCTCCGCCGGCGGCCAATGCTGCCAAGCCGTCTTTGACACACTGGACCGTCTCATCAGTTATCCTTCCCTGGCTCATCGGAGCCACGGTGACTAAGTCCATCCCAAAGGCAGCGGAAAACGCGGGATTGTCTATTAGCTCGTCACCAACACATTTCCTCAACAAGGCCTCTGTGTCCGGATTGTCCAACAAATCCCCAATGGACGATTCAATTGTAAGCTCCTCATCGCCTGCAGGGGCAGGGGTTGTCGCTGCAGGAGCAGGGGTTGTCGCTGCAGGAGCAGGAGTCGTTGCCGCTGGCGCAGGAGTCGGAGTATCTTCGTCATCATCACCGCAAGCAATCGTGCCGACCGCGACCAGCGATAGAATCAGCGTCAACACAAGCATCCATTTGATCATCTTCTTCATTATTCGGTCTTAATCCTCCTGTTTAGATTGGACACAACTGCCCGCTATTATAGCGGATGAAAAGGAATGCTGCAACAAGCAAGTAGGCCCAAAAATGACCGCCATTGCTTATCCGGTGGGGATGGTAGTGCCGGTGGCCCTGGCAATGAGCTTACCCTCCTGATTGGTGACCGTCATCTCAGATATGCCCACTCGCCTGCCGCTCTTCAGCACTCGACACTCTGCAATCAGTTCGTCCCCCACTTTGGCCCCGGCGATGAAATGCAGATTGAATTGCGAGGCAACGCTGGGAAATGCCATCGAATTGGAGGCATAGGCAAAGGCTTGGTCGGCCACAGCCATGATAATACCGCCAAACGTCATTCCGTTGAAGTTCTGGTATTCCGGCAACACCTTCATCGATACCCTGGCATAACCGGGGGAAAGCTCCGCCAGCTTCATCTGCAAAAAAGAGGCGATGGGCTCATCCAGCGCCTTGGCTTTCAGTTCCGTCACGGTATCGGCTTTGTTTTCCTGTTTTGGCATAAGATGTCTACCTCACCCCCCCGGCGTGAAAGCATTCCTGCACTCTCGCGATGCCTCTTCCATCTAGAGGGAGGGAAATCAATCAGCAAATCCCAAACTTCCGGGCCGCCTGCTCGAAACCTTTGAGCGCCCCTTTGATGGTGGCGTCATCAACGCAATAACACAGCCGGAAATACCCCGGCGCGCCGAAACCGCTGCCGGGAACCGCTAGCACCTTGAATTGCGCCAGCTCTTTTACGAAGGCGACGTCATCTGGGATCGGCGACTTAGGGAACATATAGAACGCCCCCTGCGGCCTGACCAGCGAGTACCCCATTCGGGTGAGGCTCCCGTAGAGCAGATCGCGCTTGGCCTGATAGTCGGCAACAGAAATCGTCACATTCTGCAAATGCTGAACGATGTGCTGCATCAGAGCCGGGGCATTCACAAACCCCAGTATTCGATTGCAGTAGATCGCGCCCGCCATCAGATCATCGTGATCGGCACACTGAGGATGAACGGCCAAGTATCCAATTCGCTCACCCGGCAACGCCAGGTCCTTCGAGTGCGAGGTGGCCACTATTGTACTGGGATAATACAGAAACGGCGAAGGATACTCCAGCCCGTCAAAGATAATCTTGCGATACGGCTCATCAGCGATGAGGAAAATCTGAGTTCCGTACTGGGCCTCCTTCTTCCGAAGCAACTGCCCCAGCGCCTTCATGAAGTCCTTGCTGTAGACGACGCCCGTGGGATTGTTGGGCGAATTGATGATCAGCGCCCTGGTCCCAGCCCCGATGGATTCCTCCAGCTTATCGAGCCTGGGAACAAAGGTTTCGTCGGTGGGCAGGATTTTCACCACCCCACCGTGATTATCAACGTAGTTCAAATATTCCACAAAGAAGGGCGCAAACAGGATGACTTCTTCACCCGGGTTGAGGATCGTCTTCAGGACCACGTTCATCGCGCCCGCCGCCCCACACGTCATCAAAATATCGTTAGCGCTGAAACTGATGCCGGTCTCTTTTTGCAGCTGCTTGGCTACGGCATCCCTGGTCTCCAGATATCCGGCGTTCTCCATATATCGATGCATGCCCGGAGAAGGCTGGTCCACCAGCCTTTTGAGTTCCCGGCGAAACTCGGCAGGAGGCTCCATGATGGGATTTCCCAGGGATAGGTCGAATACGTTTTCCGCGCCATAGCGCTGCTTGAGGACGGCTCCCTCTTCAAACATGCGCCGAATCCACGATCCCCGGGCCATGTTCTCTTTGATCTTATTGGAGATGGACATCGTTTACCTTCTTTCCTT
>JAQTRE010000019.1 GCA_028711995.1 Dehalococcoidia bacterium
ATTGGCTGTTCTCATGGAGGATTCTCCCCCTCAATCTGAATCTGAGTTGATTCTACCAGATACGTGGGGGTGAAGGCATTACAAAATCAGTCAAAGTCGAGGCTGAAATCAAAACTAAACAGCCTCCTCCCCAAAAAGAGGTAATGAACTACCCCGCCGCAAGCTGACGGGGTATCACGCATCAACCCATCATCCCATTCAGCGCGGCAAGCCGCGGGGAATGCACCCTATCCCTGATTCATGGTAGCCAAGTGGGAATTCCCCATATCAAATTGGTGAATTCCCTCAGCAAAGTTTGTTGCTGGCCCTGTTCAAGAGAACTGCCCCGTCTGGTAAATTAGCTCAGAGGAGGATTTCCAGAGCCTCCTCCTTACAATTTCATAGAGAATCCAGCCGCTATCCTCTTTCAGGATATAGCGGCTGGGAAGATCCGAGAAAGGCAAATCAGGAGAAATCCTGAGACGCAAAACCACGGGCCTGAAGTCCATCCAGGACAAGGCAGCCGGGTTGCCGAAGATCCTCGATCAAAGTGCTTATTGGGTTCGCACATTTGCATTGGGGTGCCTTTCCGGGCACCCCTTTTTGTTGGGCAAAAGGGGGGCTTCCATACAGATTTGCACAGATACGATCATGACAAAAACCACGAACGCAGTGAAAAATCAAAACGCCAGGCAACGGACTTCGGGGACGAAGTTGAATGGAATAGCCGGACGATGAGGATGGGAAAATTTGAACTTTAGTAGCCATGCTTACGGATTTCCTGAAAGCGTAAACCCATCGTATGAAACCAGCGATGTGGACTGGCTGTGCCATCGGAATCGAGTCAACCGGCAAGAACGAGAGAGCGAGAAGGGAAAACGATCAACATGCCCGGAAACTCCAATCGGACGGATGCAGACGCCTGCTCGCAGCTCCACTAGCGATTCACTGATACTGATGCGTAATGGCCCCAGGGATGGAGAGATCATGGCGAAATCCAATCCGGGGGAACTTTCGTAGATCATAGCAAATCTTTAAAAATCTTAAGGAAATAGGAAGGAGGAGAACATCGAAAACTGCGGATAAGTCAATAGACAACAAAAACCAAGTGGGACTGTCGAACATCTCGGAATGCCCAAAGATGAGCACTCCCCGGTATCAAAACTATCTTGTATAAAGGAGGACAAACGGAAATGAAAAAGTTGACAAACATGCGAATGAGCATAAAAGCTAAACTCCTGGGCGGGTTTTTGCTGGTGATTATATTATTTCTGGCTATGTTCAGCCTGGGTTATATGGGGCTAAACACCATGGGCGATAAGAAAGACGAGATCGTCAAACAGAATGAAATTGCCGTCACCATGGAAAAGATGGATTACGAGGCAGTGGTAGCGTTTTTCTCGGCAATGAACGGAGCGAGTCCAACCAATCCAATGGCTGCAACCTATCGAGATCTGGCAGCTCAACATAGGACAGTATTCCTGGATATTGTTGATACGCTACGCACTTTATTGCCTCCGGATCAGATCGCAGTGCTCAATGACTACGGCGAATTTAGTGAAGCATCGTATGTGGCGGCAGCCAATCCGGCAGGCCTCGATATAAAGGCCATGGCTGAGAGCCAACAGAAGATGGCAGTCGGCAAAGACACATTAAAGACAAGCACGGCCGACGCTATGCTGGCAGCTCAGAAGAGCGCCGATGATGCCAAGACATCGGCCATCATCATGGCCTTGATCATGTCGGCGATCGCTGTAGCACTGGCTATTGTTGTTGGATTCTTCCTCTCCCGCTCCATCGCCAACAACACCAAGAAAGTGGTCAAAGCGGCTGACCAGATCGCCGATACTGACCTAGTAGCTCTGGCCAGCGCCACTGCGGCCATGTCAGAGGGTGACCTGACTCGATCGGTCTCCGTACAAACCCAGCCCATCGCCATCAAATCCAATGACGAACTGGGCGATCTGGCCAAATCCTTCAACCGCATGATCGCCCGGCTGTATGAAACCGGCCAGTCCTTCTCCCTGATGTCCGCCAAGATGAGTGGCCTCATCGGCAAAGTAGCGGAAAACTCTATTCAACTGAGAACTGCTAGCGACCAACTCTCTTCGGCAGCCGAACAAGCCGGTTCCGCCACCCAGCAGGTGGCCAGCACCACCCAGCAGATGGCCAAGGGTGCCGGAGATCAGGCCGTCAGCACTCAGGAAACCGCCAAAGCCGTTGACCAGCTCACCGAAGTCATCTCACAAATCGCCAAGGGGGCTCAGGATCAGGCCAGCGGTGTCCAGAAAGCCACTTCCGCCATCGGAGAAGTGTCCACATCATCTCAACAGATGGCCAAGAACGCTATCGGCGCCGCCGATAGCGCCAAGAAGGCCGCCCAGACCGCCAAGACCGGTACAGAAGTCACCAAGAAGACCGTCGAAGGCATAGAGCGCGTCCGGGATAGCTCCATGGCCGTTTTCCAAAAGATTTCCGAGATGAACAAGAACTCCGAGCAGATCGGCAGAATTGTGGCGGTGATTGATGATATTGCCGCCCAGACCAACCTCCTGGCTCTCAATGCCGCTATCGAAGCGGCCCGGGCAGGGGAACACGGCCGGGGGTTTGCCGTGGTTGCCGACGAGGTCAGAAAGCTCGCCGAGCGTTCATCCACCGCCACCAAGGAGATCGCCGCTCTCATTACCGGCATCCAGAGCAACATCGGAGAGTCCGCCAAAGCCATGGAACAGGGGCAACACGAAGTGGACGAAGGATGCAAGTTTGCCACCCAATCCGGCAAGGCTCTGGAAGAAATTCTGAAGGAGACAACCGAAGCCGCCAATCAGATCGAGCAGATTTCCAGAGGCGCCCAGCAGGTGAGCAACTCCACCCATGATCTGGTCAGTATCATCGATAGCGTCGGCGCAGTGACCGAGCAGAGCATGGCCGCCACCGAACAGATGACTGCCAATGCTCAACAAGTGGCCAATGCCATTGAGAACATTGCCGGTATCGCCGAAGAGAACAGCGCAGCAACCCAGGAGACATCGGCTTCCGCCGAAGAGATGAGTTCCCAGGTAGAGGAGATCGTCGCCGCCTCCCTGTCGCTCAACCAAATGGCCGAGGAACTTCAGACCACCGTATCCGTGTTCAAGACCAATGGCCATGGACATGGCACGCACAAAGATATCGCCGGAAGCGAGAAGCTATCGGTCAACGAGAAGGTGTTAGTCCGAAATTAAGAGAACGTGCGGGGAAGGGGACGGAGATTCCCCTTCCCCCTTCGCCAACCCGAATCCTGACAGATATTGTGCTTAATTACCATCATCTATTAGGGAGGACAACTGTTATGAACACGAATACCCAAACAAAAGAGGCCGAGCGCCAACTGGTGATCTTCAGCCTGGCCAATGAATCCTACGGCGTGGATATCGGCACGGTCAATGAAATCATCCGAATGCAGGATATCTCCCGGGTGCCCAGAGCGCCGAATTTTGTCCAAGGGGTCATCAATCTCAGGGGCAAGGTCATTCCCGTGGTGGACCTGCGCAAGGTTTTCTGCCTTCCTGCCGGGGAGACAAACAGGGAGACCCGCATCGTGGTGGTAGACATTCTGGAACAACACGTCGGTATTATGGTTGACGCCGTAACGGAGGTGCTGCGCATCTCCGCTGACGCTGTTGAGCCTCCGGCATCGATGATCACCACCGGTGATGCCGATTATCTCCTCGGAATCGCCAAGCTCGATCACAAGCTCATCACCCTGCTCGACCTGAGCAAAGTCTTCAGCCGAGACCAGGCCAAAAGCTTCGAAGAAGCTGACCTCCCCCAAACCGAGAAACCCACCCGTCCAATGACCATGGCTAGAGCCTGATGAACTTTCTTCCGACAGGGGCGAGGATTTCTCAGCCCTTGTCGGAAGATTCACCCATCCGAGCCCGAACCGCCGGAACCCCGACATTTCCCCGTATCCACGCCCAAGACTCCTGCCATTGTGCCAACCAACTGGGTTATGCCGCCTCGTGATGTGAGAAATAGGCTTACCTATACCCACAGAGTCTTTGCGCCTGGCAATAACCTCCTGGGATGAATGACCAAACTTGCTATCCACACTGCAAATCGTGAGCAAAAATGGAACTGCGATAATATAGTCACGAAACCGAGCGGTGGAAGGGATAGCGTGAACTCTCATGACAAGTAGACCACAATGTGGAAAGGATCTGGTCGTGTCTCGGATGTCGCATACAAGATGCTAAAACCCAATTGGATTATCAGAGTGTGGTAGCCTTCCGCACCATCGGATTACCAGGTTGGTCGTATACAATCGTGTCGATCACCTTGTCCCATATCTTCATGCGAACACAGAAAACTGAAAGCACTTGATTTGCCGGAATCGAAAGCCTTATGCTACGGATAGAAAGTCGCTCGTGACGATTCGATCGCTTTCAAGATCAACATTGCCAACAAACACAAAGGAGCCTCATGAACTTCACCAATCAGTTTCAACGACGTTTTGTTCTTGGAATCCTCATCCTGATCATCGCCAGTATGATGCTGATCCCGGCGGGGACTATCGCAGCGCAGGATGAGCCGCTGTTTGCCGAAAATGACTGCGACTGTGAAGACTTGGGATGGAAGACCAGCGCTGATCACTCCCGATACACAGACTCCGCCAGTTACGAATGGCTGCAAAAGGATTTTGGATTTTCTGCCTCGGAACTCCATTGCGAATATGCCAAGGGAAAAGGATATGAGCCCCGGCTGAGCCTTTCCATCATACATACCCAGACGCCGGAACAAACCGAGGAACTGGCCAACTACTACTTGGCGCAGGCATCGAAGACGGCGGATTTCTACGCCCAGAAAGAAGGCTATAACGTCATCGATCACGACGAATCCGAAGTAAGCCGATATTCCCACCTCTCGGTACATAACGATACCAGAAGCGGTCTATACTACTACGGCTACCGAGCCATCCTCCACCCGGATAATTTCCTGGTGGTCGTTTCCGGATGGGGATACGAAGCCGATTTCAAAAGCAAAGAGGATTTCAAGATAGCTTTCGACCGGCTTGAACAGCATGCCATGGCGCTTCTCGGCGACAAGCAGGAAGAGAAAACCGAGGGCACCATCACCGGCTTCGATATCGGGATGAGCCGGATGCACCTCAGCCTGCTTCACCAAGATGAAATGATGGTCACCACCACCAATGCCTATGGGCGCTATGAATTCCCGGTGAAGCTGGAGAAGGACGAAGAATATGAACTGACCCTCCATTTTGAATACGTGCGTGAGGGGAAGACGGTTTTCCGGATTCGCTTTCAGGATAATGCCATTCCTGCCAAAATTGTGCTGCAAATAAAAGGGGACAATATCACCCAGGCATGGCTGGATCTCGGTGGCAATATGTATGGCGAATTGCCGGTTTCCCATATCTCCCTCTCGGAATTGAAATTGGACGAACTATTAAACTCGGAGGAATTCGCCAGCCTTGTCAGCATGTACATCCACTTTTCCGAAGCACTGGCGTTCTATACCGATGGTCTGGGCGTCAAACTGAATTTCCAGCTGCCCATTGAAGTCCACGCTTTTACCGATCCCGAAAGCGAACCCACCGCTTACAACTACGCTCTGGGTATGAGTTGGATCAACATCGACGAGGCGAAATCCTATCATTCATCGCCCTATCGGCCCATTCACCGGGAATACCATGAATTCAGTCACTACGTAATGCATGCTCTCTACGGCGCATTGCCGGTACCGAAAAACCCGCCCGTTCCGGAGATCAATCACGGCGGTTATGCCAATCCCAGCACCTCGGATTCCTTTGTGGAAGGCTTCGCCATTTTCATGTCCATCATGATGGCCAATAGCCTGGGCGATACCATTCCCCATCCGCCGGTGCGCCTGATGGAACTGATGACGTCCGGCAGAGCCGAGATGCTCAGAGATTTGGAACCCGATTACCTGGCCTGGGAGAAAAACGGCAAGGCCGAGGAGGTAGCCGTGGCCGCGGTGCTATGGGACCTTGTGGATTCAGCCCAAGACTACCGGGCTCCCGAAGATGAAGCATTTCGGCGCGAAACGATTGAGACGATGGTCGATTCGGCCTTGCAACAGAACGATGTCAACAACAACGGGCAGATAGAACGGGATGAATGGATTGCCCACATCTTCTTCATGAGAGCACAAGATTACACTGAGGACGGGGCACTCGATTGGAACGAATGGAATTCGGTCACACAGGACAGGGCGGACCAGCTGAAAAAGGGAGAACCATTGCCCGATGCCGATGAACTGAATACCTATGTCGATAATGAAATCCTCGGCGTTTATGACCTGAACGGAGATCGCACTCTGCAATTCGCCGAGCTGAAAGAACTCCAAATGGCATTATCGGGCAGCGCAGCATCCGTTAACGACACTCTGCTGCAAGAGATTTTCAGGAAACTCGATGCCGATGCCAGCAACGGGCTGGCGGGCAAAGAATTGCTGAAATTGGCCGTTACCGATCTTCAGCCCAACCGGATTTGGGAAACCTACGACACAGACCGAGATGAAAAGATCAGCAAGGCCGAACTGATACAAATGGCCCCCATCGAATGGAAGTGGATGCAACATCAAGAGAGCAGCGTGACAGATTACCCGAATCTGCCCCAGGTCATCAGCTCAGACTATCTGTGGCAGGCAACAACCCCCCAGGATGACGACATAGTCAGTATCAGCTTTGAGAAAATCTGGGGAATTTTGAGCCAATACCATCAGGATTTCACCGCGGTTTACCAGTCTTTGATCAACACGTATCCGGATCAGAAGGACGGCATCGACCAGATATTCAAGGCCCACGGCTTTTTTGCCGATGTGAATCCTCAAAACCAGAAATGGGACTCCGGGGAAGCTATCGGCCGGGCGGCCGATGCCTCCACTGAGGACAGAAAGCAGCGCCGAAGCACCCAGGAACTACCGGGACAATTCATCAAGGTGAATAACGAAGTCCCGTATTACAACGTGGCGGTGTTGTTCCCTTTGCAGCCGCACCTGAGCTACCTTGCCCGAACCGCCAACACTGGCGGATGGGTCTATGTACAGATTCCACCAGAAGCCTATCTGGCACAAATCACAGTGGCGGCTGAGGGCGTCCAGAGCAATAATCCGCTGACCTTTACTACGCCGCAATTCAACGCCGCCTATGAGGAATCGTTAGCCCAAGGGTATTTTGTGACCCATGACTTTGGAATCGTAGGGGATATCCCAGCCTTGCCAGCATTCCCGTTCGACGATGCCGACGCAGCCGGCACCAGCAAGGACGAGTCGGCAGAAACAGAATCGGACGGCGGTTCAAACGCGGCCTTCATCGGCGTCTTGGCGATCATTGTGGTCGCATTGGTTATCGGCACATATTGGTTCATCCGCCGAAAATGAATCCTACGGAATGCCTGAGTCATAAACGGAGGTCTCGTGGCCAGGAGGAAGCCCGAGCCTGTCACTGTTTTGTTCACCGTGTTTTGGCACACTTTTAGCACCTCCCCACATTGATATTAGCCTGCTATCTTTCCAGCCCCCATTCCTTCCCCTGCTCGGTTTCCCGACCCCCCTTTCGTATCCGGGTCGCTGCCGATATACAGAGGCAGCGACCATTGTCCGTACATGCCCTCCCAAAGTCCACTAAAGAAGTGCCTCGCGTTGATACCGAGCGTGTGAGTGTCATATCCGCCCTCCTGAACCACCAGCGTCGGGATACGTAACGCCCCTATCATCTCGCCGATGGTCCCGAAGTCACTGGCCTCCAAGCTCCACGTTCCCGTCGGATCCCCTTTGGCTGTATCAAAGCCAAGGGCAAGCACAAGAAACACCGGGTTAAATTTATGGATGCGCCGTAGTGCCCCGGCCAATACCTTCCTGTATCTCTGACTGTCGATGGTTTCCGAAAGGGGGAAGTTCACGTTATAGCCATAGCCAGGGCCGACGCCTTTCTCGTCTCTGAATCCGCTGAAGTACGGGTAGGCAAAGCGAGGATGGCCGTGAATGGAGATGGTGAGAACGTCTGATCTGGCATAGAATATATCCTGCTGGCCGTTTCCATGGTGATAATCCAAGTCGAGGATAGCCGTCTTTCCCTGAACGCTAAGATACTCTGCTGCAATCGCCGAAGAATTCAAGTAACAGAATCCCCCGAATGAGCGACGTTCCGCATGGTGCCCGGGTGGCCGCACCAGCGCATAAGCCAAGCGTCGCCCTTGCACAATTTCCTCGGCAAGCGTCAGGGCGCAGTCTGTGGCTCTGGCTGCTGCCACGTAAGCGTTACGATTTAGAGGCGTGAATGTGTCTATACAATAATACCCGGCACGAACGGGCAATTCCTTTGGCGGACGCGCCACATTGCGGATGGGGAATACGTACGGGTAAATCGACTCATCCGGCTCCAGGTTCTCGCAAACCCGTTTGAAATAATTCACGAACTCGTCATCGTGGCTGGCTTTGATATATCTTTCCGAAAAATGACGTGTGGGCACCTTCAGAAAGAGACTGGTTGGTTCCAATTCGGCCAGTATGCTATCGATTCTGACCGGAGCCTCCACATACCCTATATCGCGGACATGGTGGATGGCATGACGGTCGTTGATGGTGAGCGCTATACGTTTGTCAACCGGTATCAGGGCTCCGGTGGGCAAGGGAGCTTTCCGAACGTACCGCGGTGACCTGAGACGGATCGGGTCATCCTTGAACGAGTCGATAACGCCCTCGATATAGTCAGCTGAACAGACCTCGCCATACTTTTGCTCCAGAATGATCCGTACGATATCGCGTACCACCTGGCGCCTGAGAGGTATACCCTGACCCAGATCATCAAAAACCAGGTAAGGAGGGTTATCGCCATCAGATTTCAACGGGGTCGCATAGGCAGTATTGGCGATAGGACGAGCGCCGTATCTTTCGTAAAAGCGCAGCCGTGCGCCATTCTGACGCCGAATGGCAGGGTCACGGCTCAATGCGGGATCATCCGGGAGACATTCAAAAAACAGCCCCAAAGTTCGCAGGGAAAGCGCTTCCTGGCGAATCCTTTCGTAAAGAGCTCCGCCTATACCCCGCCCCATCTTCCCCTCGACGGTGGAAATATAGTCCAGAAAACAGAATTGAAGCGTCGGTTCATGAAAGAGAAGTGCGAAGCCCTTCACGTGCAATTTCGAGTCCTCGGCTATAAAGAGGATAGCACGGAATCGATATTTCATCGGATTGCGCAGTTGTTTGGGAACCTTGCTGATATCCTTTTCGGACAATCCCGGGAACTGAGCCCTCAGTATTGCCTGAACCTGGGCAATGGCTTCTCGATTGACGTGGGTCACATCATCATAGATTCGGCGAATTCGAAACATACGCTTCTCCTCAAATTCTATCTGTCTTAGTTTAACGGTTGATCAACAGAAACGTCAAAAACGGGCATCGTTCGGGCTCCAGCCTCATATATCACTTTTGGGCTATAGTTGAGTACGCGTTCGAGGCTATTCAATCAGGTGTAGAATAGCTACTAACCGGCAACATAGCACTGAGGACGGGTTTTTAATCGCCGCCCAGAGCAATTCGTTCGTTGGGCATTCTCAAGGCTGGATATGTTAAGCTCATTTCAACAGACCCCTCTGGATAATGATTACCGCCTTCGGGAATAATAGTGCCGATGATTACACAGCATGGCGTGTGGGCGATGATTGGATACATAAGGCAGACCGAAATAGACAGGGGATAGCAGTATGTTCAACAAGGTAATCAAAGGAACCTCTGAACAAGTGGTCGAAAAAATATCTTTCAGGCGTTTACACCCGCCGAGATTCTGTTTCAGAAGCCAAATTGGGTGATTCCCTATCTTTTTCCCCTCTTTTCAGGGGGAAATTTGGTCCTTTTGGGCAGACTACGCCCTCATCAACAGCAAATCCTTGCGAACCATATACAAGTTAGCCAGAGCGAATAGACTGAACACCTGAGCTGCATTCTTTGCCAGACCATTGTATCTCACCTTCCGATAACCCCACAGATGTTTAACCACCAGGAAGGCATGCTCTCCTTTCGCCCGTGTCCGATGCTGCTCATGATTCCAGTCTTGGTCTTCTTGAGTCAACGGATGACCGGCACTTCCTTTACGATCAATATGCCACTCGATCCCTTGGGATTCAAACTCCTGGCTCTTCCCAGTATTCGAATATGCCTTGTCGCCATAGACAGATATCTCTTCTCCATGAAGCAGATTATCCATCACTTGGGAGTCGTGCACTCCGGCATTGGTGACAACGATGCTGTGCACCAAACCCCGTCTACTTTCCGTCCCCACATGGGCCTTCATCCCGAAGTACCACTGATTCCCTTTCTTGGTTGATTTCATCTCGGGGTCTCGTTTCCGGGCTTCATTCTTGGTTGAAGCAGGCGCGTTGATGATAGTGGCATCCACAATGGTTCCTTCACGTAACATCAACCCCTTCTCGCAAAGGTATCCCTTTGTCTTCTCAAATATCTTTTCCGTGAGCCGATTCTCTTCCAGATAATGCCGGAAATTCAAAATAGTAGTTTCATCCGGTATGACATCGGCTTCCAGATCGATCCGGGCAAAGCGTCTCATCGATTCACTATCATACAGCGCATCTTCCATCGCCGGATCGGATAATCCGTACCACTGTTGCAGGAAGTAAATCCGCAGCATCCGCTCCACCGGCATCGGTTGCCGTCCATTGCCTTTCTTCGGATAGCGCTTCCGAACGATCTTCAATATCTCATCCCAGGGAATCACCCGATCCATCTCTTCCAGGAACTTCTCCCGACGAGTCCTCTTCTTTTTATTATCATAGGCCAGGCTGGCAAAAGTGGGTCCATTCATCACGGCAGAACTCCTTAAGGTCGATCTGCCATTATTATCTCATGATTCGGGACTTAATCAGAGATTCCCAAAGTAGCCTTGCTCTTGGTGCTATCAGCTACTCTGGGGTATGCAAGTTTCCGCTATCAGAACACATCCCTATCTAAATCATTCTATTCTGCAACAGCCTTCACCATCATCTACTTCATTTTCAAGCTCTTTTTCGAGGAGTTTATTGCGCCGAGAATTTCCACGTCGAAAACCCGCTACTCCTTACGAAGAGTCATTTTCATGCTCTATCTCCTTGCATTTCTCGCAACCATCGTTGCTATCTGGGTGGAGGATACCCAAAGCCTTATCGTTTCCTACGGTCTTGTTGCCGCAGGGGTGGCATTCGCGCTTCAGGAGATTTTCAAGAGTATCGCTGGGGGCATACTGATATTTGTTCGCAGTTTGTATAGTATAGGTGACAGGATTGAGATAAATGGCAAGTACGGGGATGTTATTGACATCGGCATTATGTATACGACCATTCTGGAGCTGCGAGAGTGGGTTTCTGGAGACCAACCGACCGGCAGGATAACGCAAATTCAAAACAGTTGGGTTCTCTCTTCCTCGGTGAATAACTACACCAAAGACCATCCCTACATATGGGATGAAATACATATTCCTATAACCTTTGACTCAGACTGGAGAAAGGCGAAGGAGAGCATCTTGCGGATCGTACAGCAAGAAACCCAAGATGTCACAGATGCAGCAGTGGAATCTGTCTCTGCGCTTGCCGACAAGTACTACCTGCCACAGCGATCCGAAGAGCCCTGCATTTTCCTGACAATTACCGATAACTGGATTAGCCTCCATGTAAGATACATCACCGAAGTGCGTAAGCGGCGTGTTCTTAGGAGTCATCTCAGCCGCCTCATTTTAGAAGATATTGAGAAGTCAGCCGGAGGAAAAGTAAAAATAGCCTCGAGCACGCTGGATGTAGCGATTCGCGGCGTGCCCGATGCTCATCTGAATTCGAACTCTCTTCCAACACAAGATGAGCCTCGGTAGTTTCCGGGGACCTCTTCATGATCGAGGTCATGCAGCCGATCATGGACAACGGTCTATAGACGAATCTGCACGAGTTCTTGTTAACAACGTTCGAGTATAGTGCAACGGGAAAGCACAAGTTTGCTAATATTCCACAGCTGGCCCTTCTTTCCACCCATGCTCTACCCTCTTACCCGGACTCCTCATGCAAAAGCAAGTTCAAGGATTTCTATCAGCTAGAGAATGCATGACCTGGTCATAGCGTTGGTTTAGGTCGGACGCATCGCCACTTCGGAAAAACGTTTCTAAACTGCCCTGGTAGATCAACTGGGCGTGGCGTTTCAGGGCTTTACGATAAGGGCCGGGAAGATCGCGCTGGGCCACACTGTCAATCACTTCCAGAAGGCGGATGGTGACGGCGCAGTTGGCCTTAGCAGTCTGACGAATCTGGTTGAAGGCAGCATCACCAATGCTAGCATAGGTGAAAGGCTGGGTGATTACCCGAAGTTGACCATTACCGTCATGGTGCAGCCGAGATGGAATCAGCCGGGTGCCCAAGAAAGAGAGACCAGCGCCCAGTCGATCAATGCAGCTGATAGCGGTGAAGGAATCGTTGATTCCAGGGGAGAGGGCACGCATGGATACCTCGACCAACTGATCCACTGCAAACTCCGGGTCCTGCATAGAGGTGCGCTGCCCGCCAATCAAAAACGAGCTTCTGATTCTCTCTGATATATCATTCGTTAAAGCCTCCTGCGGAAGCACCCCGGCCAGCCTGAGGCCTTCAAACACGAACGTCCCTGGCCGATGGAGCAGGTGAACGACTATGTCCTGCTCTGTAGCTATAGAGACAATACGGTTTATGTCGATAGCCTGAATGTAGCCGACCTTGGTGGCAACGACCCCGTCAGCAGTCTGTTGAAAACCCTCCGGCAAGATGAACGTGTCATCTTCGGAGTTGTCCGCTTGACTGTCTTCAACGTGGTTTGGAAAGACTCGATTGAAAACGTTCATGACCTCGGAGGAAACCTCCTCGATCAGGCGTTCGACCTGGATGAATCGCGAAACGCTGCGGAAAAAGTAGATCAGGAGCATGAAGCTCAGCGTGCCAAATAACAACCCGAAACCGAGAGCCAGTTGCGGCACAGGATATGCCGAGCTGTCGTCTCGAACATGGCTCAGGACGAGCAGACAATAGATGAATGTCCCAATGAATCCCCCAAGGACGAGTTGCGTTGAGTTGTGCTTCATGAAATTCGGGATCAGCCTGGGGCCGAACTGGTTGGACACTGTCGAGAGGACCACCATGGTAATTGAGAATGCAACAGCTGTGACAGTGATCGATGCGGCGGCAATGGTGGCAAGAAGGGCGCGCGCGCCTGGCGGATCGATTTCAGAGAGGCCAGGTAGTTGCTTGATCTCCGTTGCATCATCTATGGCAACAAGAACAAAAGCGAGAATAGCCGACGCCACGGCCATTGATATGGGAATGAACCAATAGCTCGCACGGAGCTGGTCCCATGAGTACAGCAATCGTGAATAAAGCAATCTATTTTTCATCGCTCTAACCTCTCCCAAACTGTGAATACGAAGGATAATCTTGCTCTATCCGACAGCTCACCGTTCAGCGTTGTTTTTCGACTATTATAGCCTATATTCCAGAGAAGGAGGCAGGTCACCATAACCTGCCATTTCTCCCGCCGCTATCATTCCATGGCCGTAGGGTCCCGAATACGTATCAGCAAAGCGACCTGACTGCCTTCTTCCTTCGTTAGCGATAGCTGGAACGGTTGACGACATTCACGTCGCACACTCTTCGTTCGCTGACAATCTTACACTTCTTGTCCTTTCTCGTTGTGCGTTTCGGGCACTGGGTCGACCAGACTGATCAGAGTACGCCCGACTTTGGGAGCGGGAGGACTTTCGGCGGTAAAAATGGTGATATCCCCTGCCTGAGAAACCTGAAACATCGGCAAAGCATCCTCTCCATATAGCTTCATAAAATCGTCATAGGCAAACTTATCCGTGAGATTGGTTCCCTTAACCACTGCGCCGTGGCTAAAGCGGGCGCTCAGATAGGGATAGCTTGCCTTAGACCCGAACAGGATTCTGCCTCGGAAATCCTGAGGAACCGATTCATGGCGGCTTCCTGCCTGCCCCTGTGGCGCCAACTGGTACACATTGGCTTTTCCCAACACAGGAGCAAAATGCATAGTAGCAAGAGTATTGATGCTGTCATTGGGTGTAAGCGCCAGCATCTGGCCTATTCCGCCCAGGTCAATCTCATCGAGCACGTTTTGAGAAAGAATACTGGCGTAAGAGGATTTGATTCCGGATGAACGCGCCCTGGAGAGATTTTCCCAATTGGTATCGACCATGGTAACGTCAAAGCCGTGCTGCTGCAGTTTGGCGGCGATCTCCCGTGCCCAGACATGAGCACCGACGATGATAAAACCGTGAGGATGCGGGTTGGCAATTCCTAATCGAAAGGCAAGAGGCCGAGCGGCAATCCCATAGATTGCCGCTGTTCCCAGTATGATGCAAAAGGTTGCCGGCACCAGAAGATCGGCCTGGGGATGACCTTGCTCTGCCAGCCGCAAGGCAAATACCGAAGCCACCGATGCCGCAACAATGCCTCGCGGCGCCATCCATGAAACGAAGACGCGCTCGGAGCGGGTAAGTTGGGAACCTTGGGTGGAGACTGCCACTGCCAACGGACGTGCGATCAGAATCATGATCCCCAGAAAAGCCAGTGCGCCTATCCCCAGGTCACTGAAGCCGTCGGTCTGCAACCGTGAGGCCAGCAGAATAAACAGGCCGGAAACCAGGAGAATACCCAAATTCTCCTTGAACTCGATGATATTGCGCAGCGATACCTTCTTCTGATTGGCCATCATGATCCCCATGACAACGGCCGTCAGAAGTCCCGACTCTTCCTGAAGCAGATCCGAAAGAGCAAATCCGATAATGACCACCATCAGCGCCACAGGGCTCTGGAGATAGTCGGGAATCCAGTATCGCTTCAGAAACCAGATCATCGCCAGTGCTCCGATACCTCCGACGAACACCCCGATGAGGATGGTTTTGAAAATAACGAAAACGATGACCGTCGTGGCCTCTTCCAATCTGCCGGAGCTGATGGCCTGGAATACCAGCACCGCCAGCAGCGCACCGATGGGATCGATCATGATACCTTCCCATTTGAGCACCGGACCGGTTCGCCCGATAGGCCTTACGTGCCTCAAGAGCGGGGATATTACCGTAGGGCCTGTGACCACAAGAATAGCCCCCAGGAGAACAGAGATATCCCAGTCCATATTCAGGGTGAGATGGGCCCCGACAGAGCCGATCATCCAGGTTATCAACGCTCCGACGGTAATCAGATTACGGATACAGATGCGGGACTCTCGCAGATCGGAGATCTTGAGACTCAGCCCTCCCTCGAAGAGAATGATAGCCACAGAAATGGAGATGATGGGAAGGAGTAAATCCCCGAAGATTTCATCCGGGTCGATGAAACCGGTGACAGGCCCGGCGAAAATGCCGAAGATCAGCATCAGCAGAATGGAAGGCAGCCGCAAGCGCCAGGCAATCCACTGAGCGGCGATGCCCAGCACCAGAATGCCTGCCAAACGCAGTAACAAATGTTCCGGCATAAGAGATAGGCCTCAATTCATCTAATATGACCCTGATTTTTTGTCTCGTGGGTGATAACAGATGATATTCATTGTCTATCCAGCCTGTCAAGTAGCATCTCTTCCGGCGCGATTGGGCCGAAGAGAAGATGACAAGCCAGGCCTCCTGCCTCTCCTCAATATCGGCCACCCGGAAGAACATTGGGAAATTACTGCACACTCAGTCGAGATGTTATAATCCAAAGTACCTGGCATCATTCCCACAAGCTCTGACATTATCATCGGGACTGGTGGAAATTGGGACAGCGATCATTTTTCAGGCCCCAAGCAACCCTCACCGAGGAGGACGTCGCACGGGGATTGCGCTGGATGACCTGGGAGGGGACCGCCTCCATGGGCTTCTGGAGCATCACCACCAGCGGTTTTCTCGCGGCCTATGCCTTGATGCTAGGGTGCTCTGCTCTCCAAATCGGTTTTCTGGCGTCTCTGCCGTACCTGACACAACCCCTGCAATTGCTGTCAATCCCACTGGTGGAGCGGCTGCGGCGGCGCAAGGCAATTGCTTTGATGGCCTGGTTTCCGGCCCAGCTGTTGTGGATCCCCATCGCACTGATCCCCATCTTCGTCGAGGTTCCCAGCAGCGGCGCAGTGGCCATTTTGCTCTCAGTTATCGCCATTCGCGGCATATTTGCCTCCGTGACATCCTGTGCCTGGAACAGCTGGGTAAAAGACCTCATTCCACAGAATGTCTTGGGGGCATTTTTTGCTCGGCGTCAGACGTGGGCCAACATCGTGGGCATGACATTTGGTCTGGTTGCAGCCATATTCATCGACGTTTGGAAAGGGCATGCGTCCGGCCATACCGAGGCCTTAGGGTACACCTTTGTCCTGCTTTTCGGGATCGTCTTCCTGGGACTGACGAGCCCTATCTTCATGACCCGGATACCGGAACCCATGATGCCGCCTCAGACAGGACGTCAACCTCATTTGAGGTCAACTCTGAGTGTGCCGTTTGAGGACTCGAATTTCCGTCACCTGATTTTTTTCTTGTTTTCCTGGGGACTGGCGCTGAACCTTGCTACTCCATTCTTCGCCGTTTACATGCTGACCGATTTGAAACTGTCCCTGTCCTTGGTGATGGGCTTGAGTATTCTCAGCCAGTTATCCAACATCATGTTCTTGCGCGTGTGGGGGTCACTGGCCGACCGATTCAGCTTCAAGGCCGTTCTTTCTGTCTCAGCTTCCCTGTACTTGCTGGTCATAATCAGTTGGGTGTTAGCCGGGTTTTCCGATCGATATCTTCTTCTGTTGCCGCTTCTAGTGCTTCTCCATCTTCTCGCCGGAGCTGCCTCGGCAGGAGTCACGGTGGGAACAGGAAGCATCGGTTTAAAGCTGGCGCCACAGGGATTTGCGACATCCTATCTGGCAGTAGCCGCACTGGCAACAGGCCTGGGTGCCGGGCTGGGGCCTTTGATCGGCGGGACACTGGCCGGTTCTCTCGGCTATGATATCCTCTTTGGGGTAGCATTCGTTTTCGGACTGCTGACCTTGCATGCCTTGCGATCGCTTCGCGAGGAAGGTGAAGTGGGCCGGGAGGTGCTGATCGAAACGCTGTTTGCCCCCGGGCGGCAATTCTCACGGCCGATGAGTTCAGTTGCCGGTTTGAACTTCCTGGGGCAGTTCCCTTATGGCTATTTGAGGCGTATCCCCATACCGGGTCTTGATGTGGCCATGGGGGTCATGAGCTACCAGGTGGCCGAAACAGCCAAAGCAACCGTTGTGGCAGCTGGGCATATCGAATCCGGCACTCGAAAGGTTACCCGATCTCTGGAGCGAAACTTGGCGAATCTTTTGGAGGTAAGCGAAGAGGCTTTGCCTGTACACCAGTTTGAGGTAGCACGAGAAGGGGTCCGGGGGGCCATTCACGCCCTGAGTGAAACGGCTCTGGACATTGGTCGCCTCACCAACTCAGCAGTGCTGGGTGTGGTGCGTGCCCTTGAGCATCCTCTGTCGGACCCGAAGGATGCTCTTCGCGGTGCAGGGTATGGAGCAGTGCAAGGCGCCGGAGAAATCGGAAGTGATCTGGCCGAGACGGCACGCCAGGCCGTGGCGGCCGGCAAGGAATTGGCAGAGCCGAGGGGGCTCAGCCAAGAAGCAGCTGCATCGCAAGTTGCGAAGGGAGCCATGGAGGCTGCTGAGGCTTTGGGGCCAGAGGCAGCGGAGAGCGTCAAAGAGTCTCTTTCCAGGGATATCTCCATTGAAAACCTTCCGGAAATGTAGAAGAAGAGGACCTTGCGGATTCACTCAAATTGGCTAGTGTCTTGGATAAAGTCAGTTATCATCGAGGCAAGTGAACGGCGTGAGACAGACTTCGAACAAGCTTCACTATAGCTCCAAGCAGAAATTGGTTAGGGCTATGACAATAGCAGCCATCCTCTTTGGATGAAAACGCCATTCAAATAACGCACAGAAATCTGCGGCGATCCCCCGCAAGGCCATACCCTCGCGGGGGATCGCCGCCAAAGTAATCCTGTTAGGGCAGGTTAGTGCTACAGCAACACCTGTTCTATATCAATCTGAGACACTGGTGCTGGGGCGAGAGGTCTTGTTCAGGAAGAACCCCAAGAGAACAAGACAGAGGCCTGAAAGAATGCTTGCGATACCCACAAAGAGAACAATCTGACTTAACCCTATCCCCATGTTAGCCAGGTTGAACACGGTCTCTCCCAGCATCATATTAATCTCAGAAACCGGTATTTTTTGTCCTCCCTGCATCACATCCATAGTGGTTTGTCCTGAGATATCCAGGGTGTGGGCGCCGATGTAAGGGTTGGCCATAGACGCTTCCCACCGAGCATCCCTGATGGCTTCGGCACTATCCTTAAGTTCTCCCTGGCTGCTGATGATGTTGTCCATTGACATCGTGACCTGTGCGGTACCGGTGTGAGTGAGGACCGGGAACTGCTCGTCCTTGACGTCATCCATTATTGAGCCAGGCATCATAATCCCGCCGACAGTCAGAAATATTCCCAAGACGAGCGTTACCAATCCCATTGCCATGACCGCCAAACTGATCCAACGCTGCTGACCTAGAGTTTTCATCTTTTCCTCCTTTTCCGTATTGCTTCGAGCGGATCTCCGCTTACGGCACATAAGTTGCTGAGCTTAACCCCTGTCATCTTGAAAAGAAGCGATACTGTCCGTTTATATTCTGGTTCTCCGAGGAGCGTTTTCCACCATCAAAGGTGAATTTGGCAGTAGTGAGACTCTTTGCCATCGGTGTTCACCGGACTTCCTTTCGGTCACACGATGCAATGCGGCTGATTGCGGGTATTATAGCCCGCATGGATGAAAATTTCAATCCGTTCTATTCCTTAGCTCACTTAGAACGGATGGACACAAGGCCTGCCCCCAGTAGAAACCATGCCATATCAAACATGGTGGCGACCCCCTCAACGCCGGGTCTGTATCATGGCAAGGATTCGAGACAAGCGCGGAGGGAGGAAACGACGTGGTCGCGCTGCCAGTGACGGACGCCAGAAGAGGTGATCTCGACATCAAGAGTGTCAGGCGCTCTGGCAAGCCGTTCGAGGCTGGCTGTGGGATAGAGAAGACTGGGATCGAGAGAAAGCTTAGCGCTTAATGATGCGCGCCAGGCTTTGAGATGGCTTAGACGCTGGGTCTGCTCATTGCTCAAGCGTTCGACCTTCATAGCAGGCGGTCTGTGGATTGGCGGCTTGGCCAAGCCTTCGCGCAGGGCTTGCTGGAGGCCTCGCCCAAACCGTTGCACACCAGTTGTCCCCAGACCGGGGACCGCTGAGAGATTCGCTGTGGGACTGTCGGCAAGGAATACGAGTGCACCGTCGGGGATCACAAAGAAGGGCGGACGACGCTGCCGTCGAGCCTCTGCTTCGCGAAATAGAAAAAGACTCTGGAGGATCGCCAGGCCGCATCCGTCCAGGGTTTTGGCTCCTTTAACGGAAAGGTATGCGGTCTCTAAATTTGGCGCGGTATATCGCACCTCTTCCAGCCGGGCGCACTCTTCGGCAACCCACGCCGTCCGGCCCAAAGACTGGAGTCGTCGATCCAGTATCTCGCGCAGTTCGAGAAGATGAAGGACATCGGTAGTGGCGTAGCTGAGGGCCTCGGAGGAGAGCGGGCGCCGCCCCCAGTCAGCTCGCTGGAGCCGCTTGCTCTTCTGAATGGTTATGCCCAGCAGGTCTTTGAGAAGAGCTGCCAAGCCAAACTGGGTAATGCCGGCAAAGCGGGCAGCGATGGTGGTATCGTACAGGTTGCGGATTCGAAATCCGTAATGCAGATCAAGGCTGCGGATGTCGTAGTCCGCGCCATGAACGACTTTGGTGATGGAATCATCTTCCAGAACTTCCCTGAGGGGAGCGATATCCTTCAGGGATATCGTATCTATGATATGGACATTATGGCGGGTGGCAATCTGAATGAGGCAGAGCTGCTCGGGGTAGCGGTGGAAGCTATTGGACTCGGTATCAAGGGCGATAGCCTGTGAGCCGATCATCCCCTGGACGGCGGCATCGAGCTGAGTGGGCTGACTTACGATTTCGACAGGAAGCGGTGGTGAGACAATCATGCGACTAGAGACCCTAACTGCATTCCGCATCGCCCGCAAGACATCTTTAATCTGCCAATCTGCTCAAGAAGCGCTTGTAAAATTGCTTGTGGTGTCATTTCTGTATATCTCGCTATTACATATCTTCGATATATTTGTGGAAAGACGCCCAAGTACACGTCACTGGCTGGACTGTTTGGGTCGGGTTATGAGCCAGGCGGGCAAGGCAACTATAAGGATCAGCAGTGTTGCCAGGCCCCAAAAGAAAGCAACCCAGTTGCTTTTTCCTCTTTTTTGGGCATCGTGTCGTACCCAAAGACCAGCGATGAGGGCAATTATTATACCGACTGTGACTCCCACTGTATATGCCTCCTTGTCCTCCGAAACCCCATGAACCTACAATCTGAAATATACTCCACGAGGCATCATTCCGCAACTGGCCATTGCCAACTTGTGAAGGCAGTATATTCAATCTTTCGTAGATGGCGGCATTCGATGGTATTGCCGCAGTTTCCGGATTGCCTGTGCTGCGCGGTTAACGGTTCGGTATGTTGGAATGCCGGCCGCATGGAATTTGGTCTGTTCTCTGAGTGTTATTTGTGTCCATGCGGGCACCCCGATTTCATGCAGGATAACAAGAACGGGTTTTCCGCACTCCTGGGCAGACTCTATGATTACCTGGTCCTTCCTCTCCGGATCCCTGCCCTTGCCGAAAGGAAACGTGGCATCAATCTGCTGATGCATAATGAGGGCGGATATCTCAGAACAGGAAGCGGAAATTCTGATAACCTCTCGGAGCCCTTGTAGAGACAGGTCAAACGGAATATCTATTGGATTACGCACGCTGGTCCCTGCAGATCCCATCCACTTGCCCAGCTCTCTTTGAATGTTGGCAGGCATTTCGGGGACCTTCAACCCCGCCTTTTCGCAGGCATCCGTGGCCAGCACGCTGCAGCCGCCTCCGCTGCCGATTATGGCTACGTTTTCTCCTTGGGGCGGAGATAAATAAAGGAAGGTCAACACGGTATCCATGAATTCCTCAAAATCCCGGACGCTGGTTGCGCCTGTCTGTTCCATCGCAGAATCCCAGATTCTTGCCGCACCGGCGATGGCGGCAGTGTGTGAAAAAGTGGCTCGTGTTCCAGCCTCCGTAGCCCCTCCCTTCAGCACTATCACCGGCTTGGCTTGTGTAGCCTTTTTGAGAACTGCCAAAAATCCGGCTCCGTCATCCACTCCTTCGATATAGGCTCCGATTACTTTGGTCTGTGTATCGGCTGCAAAATATTCCAGGAAATCGATTTCGTTGAGGTCGCAGGCGTTGCCGTAGCTCACCAGTTTATTGATATACACACCTCTCGTGCTTCCCGTTTTGACTATCTCAAGAGAGTTCATTCCACTCTGAGAAAAAACGGACAGCGCACCGGCTTCTCTGGGAAAATCCGGCCTCCACGATATGCCATTAGCGGGACAGTAGATTCCCATGCAGTTGGGGCCGATAACCCGCGTGTTCCCATTTCGAGCAATCTCACGGACATTTGCCTCAATAACAGCGCCTTCTTTCTCTCCGGTTTCACCAAAACCGGCAGTGTAGAAATGGACGTATTTCACTCCGCTCGCTACGCAATCCTCCATGATCTGTGGGCTGGATTGGGCCGGGACGGTCACGATGGCCAAGTCGACATTTTCAGGAATGTCCCGGATATTCCTGAAGACTTTCAATCCATTGAACTCGGTAAGAGTTGGGTGAACGGGATACAGATTCCCCCCGAATCCGAGAGTCTGCAGAGTACCGGTCCAGGTGTTGCCCCCGAACTTTTTTGGATTGGTTGAAATGCCGATGATCGCAATCGACCGCGGATTAAAAAGTTGATCAAGATCAGTTGCCATGCTCCAACGCTCCCTTGCTAATCATTTTGGCCCGACTTTCCCCGTATCAAGTTACGGCTCAATTATGGACCATATTATGCTACACTTACTGACTTATGGCAGTCAAATTACAGCTCTTCCAACACAGGATGGCCTAAACGGTTTTTGGTGATAGACAAAGCGGTTTGATCGTGGCAAGATAAGTCCGTGCCCATCAAGTCAGTTGCGTCATGAATTTCATCGAAAAGAAATCCATCAGCGAACGCAATATCTGCACCCAGTTCATCAATCCTGTGGCGGGGACTTGATGCAATGACCGGTGAACTGAAGATCATTGACAGCCACGTCCACCTCGATCTGATCGAGCGTCATCAGCCCCACCGTATCCAATGGCTGAAGGAAAACGGATGCGGCGTGGTCTCATGGGCATATTTCGAAGGGGTGGATTCGGTTTCTCGATTGGAAAGCTGTCTCAAGGCTAAAGCTCACTGCATCCGCAACCACTCCTCAAAGGGGTTGATGTGTCATTATCTGATCGGGATTCATCCCCGCTCTATTCCCCCGGATATCAAGCCCGAACACATCGGATTGATATTGGAGCCCTATCTGGAAGACCCGCTGTGCCGTGGGATCGGAGAGATCGGACTTGAAACCGGCGATGCCCGAGAACAGGAGATGTTCATCGCTCAACTCGAAATCGGCAAAACCCTCTTGAAGCAGGGAAGGGTGATTGGCGTTCACACTCCCCGATCCAATAAGCAGGCGATTACGGAGATCACTTTGAGCATCCTTGAAGACTTTGCGGAGATTTCATCATCGCTGGTCATCGATCACTGCACACCCGAAACCATCGTTTCCGTTCTCGATGCCGGTTTTTGGGCGGGGGTCACCTTAAGCCCTGTCAAAAGCTCGTGGGAGGAGATGAAAGGCATCGCCTCCATCTGTTCGGATCGCCTCGACCGCATCATGTGCAACACCGATTCCGGCGGCAAGTTTTATGAAGATGTGGTGAGTTGTCGCCTCAGCGATGACCTGCCGGATGGAATTTGCAAGAAACTTCTCTACGAAAATGCGGCCCGATTTTTCCGGATAGGTTAATTGAATCGTCAACACCACAGTCAGTCTTTCCCTCAGTCCCCCGATCTTGGGGGTGCCCGGCAAGAGAAGCGTTCACCCCATCGTTCAATCACTGTTTTTGGGTTGTGGAACTCGGCCTTGCAATTGCGTAGGATGTGGTGTATACTTATTAAAGTGGCTTTACATAAGGTTACCAACTTCCCCCCAACCCCTTAGAGTTTCCTTTCTTCACTCAAGGCACTTCTGCGAGGTATGGTTCTAGGTATTGGATGGCCGAAGTTCAGATCACAAATAATAAACGGAGGTCATTCAGATGAGTTTCACAGACAGATCATTGCAGTGCGCCGACTGCGGAGCAACATTCACGTTCACGTCCACCGAGCAGGAGTTCTTCGCCAACAAGGGTTTCACCAACGATCCGAAGCGTTGCAACGATTGCCGCTCAGCACGCAAGCAAGAGCGTGGTGGTGCTGGCAACGGTGGTGGCAACGGAGGCGGGTATAACAGCGGTCGGAGGCAGATGTATCCGGCAGTGTGTGCTACCTGCAAAACCAAGACCGAAGTGCCGTTCGAGCCTCGGCAAGACAGACCCGTCTACTGTAGCCAGTGCTACAGCAGCCAGGGTGGCGGATCCAGAAACAGGCGATAACGTCCTGAGCAGTCTCCCTATTGATTCTAACCTGAAATGTCAAGGCGCCCAGGATAATTGTGGGCCGGAGGAAACAGAATGACACGACACTCCGTGTTTCCCTGCTCACAATGGCTTGTTAGCACCAAGGCCATACGGCTGTCAAGAGGGTATTCTTGAAGAAAGGCCCTGATCAGACAGAATGATGCAGCACATTCTGATAAAAAACGGAAAGCTGCGGAGCTAGCCATAGAGGAGGTTAAGCATGCCTAAAACATGGTGGCCTGAGCGGCCTAAATCTGAACCCAAGGCTAAGGTTAAAGCTAAGCCTGTACATAAGGCTAAGCAGAGCTTGAGCGGACGCGTGAAGTCGCGGCCATGAGCGGATAAAATAAATTAGGATCGTGGGGAACGCCGGTTTCGATCCGGCATCCTCTCAGGCAGACTTTGAAAGGCGGGGACGTTGTGTCCCCGCCTTTGCTTATATTCGACGTCAACGAAAGTGGCCTGACTGTATTATCGCAGTCTCATCTGGGCTGACGATCCACATTTGCTGAGGGAGACGCCGTCACCCCAAAATAAAACTCGCATCGATCGAATTCACTCCAGGTGTTCTGATTGTCCACATTACCCTCAAGGCGCAAGACGAGTTTGTATGTACCCGGGGGGATATCGAGAAGAGGTTTGAATATGGTGGTGTCGTATCCAAGTTGGTCAGTTTTGGCAAACACGGTTTCCACACCGAATGGTTCTGACCATACCAATGAGTTGTCGTTCGCTCTTCTGATTTCGGCAATCGTTCGGAGATAGCAGGTAGTATCGGGTATGGCATAGTTGGCGTAACGGGGTATCACCGTGAGAGTGTCTGCTTGAGTTGCATTAAACCCATAGTTATCGTATTCTCCGTCCGTGTCCTTCTGGTACCAGTCGGTTCCACCAGCAGATACTTCGTACCGGTAACCCGAATACGGAGGCATGCCATCCCATCTGAGGGTGAGTTGATGTTTGTTTCCTTCGGCTAAAGTCGTAAACGACATGTCACCAGGTTGAACTTCAATGGTCGCCTTATTGTGAGCCGTCTGAAGCTGCGGCACTTTGGCATACAGCAGTTCCACATCTCCAAACGGTGAAGACCATTTGGTATCAATAAGGCTCGCGAATTCCGACCATGTGAATTGATGTTGAACGGTGTCCCAGCCGGTCAACCAGCCCGATGGATCGTTTACATACACATGATCGGATGGCCCCACCCCATCAAACCCTGTAGCGACAATGACATGTGATTGATCCCAAAATAAGACCCAGACCGGATGACCGGAAGCCAATGCCATCTGTATCTCCCGAACAAAGGATGAATTATCCCGGAAACAGTCCAGTTCCCAGGCACCCTCCATTCCGGCGCTATAATATGTCTCCACATAGTTCTCAACTTTGATCATACCGAGGAGCCCAAGGGAGTCAAAACCGTTGAGTGCCTCGTCTGGACCTTTGTCGAAATCTGCCGCTATCTGCCATGGTTTTCGATCGTAACCGTAGTACTCCAGAATCATCGACAGTGAAGTGGCCCAACACCAACTGGTATCGGCCTGATTATAATAAGGGACCTGGAGTTGACGCGGCGCGGGACTCTGTGGAAAAACAAACGGTTCGCTACGACAATTGTTTTCTTCATTTGACTCCAAGATGTCATTTTCAGCATCGGCGCACGCGGTAATATCGTGGCTGCCAGATGGAGGCACCACCAGCAAGGGTGATATCACCTTTATCGATCCTCCGGGATTCACGGCATCGTAGCTCGCAGCACTGACCTTTACCCCGTCAACGTAGAAGGTGACATGTTGGTCATTCCGGAAGCCGGCATCAGCCCGCTGATTTCCAACGGGCTTGACTACCGCGGTAATGGAGTACATCTGCGTCTTTGAAGGAGCGACGGAATTTGTCCAGATATCGGTGATAATCAAATCCGGCGCGATTGCGGTGGTGGCAATCGGATTGACCTTCTTATTGACACCCGATTCCGGTGTCAGCGTCTGGGCAACCACGCTGTATCGGACGCCTGCCGAGGGGGAAAGCGTCTTGCCGGCGAATTTACCATCGACGCATATGGAACAATCCATATCCGTGGTACCCGGCTTCACTACCCCATCGTCTACCCATACCTTAACCATTGTGCCTCTGGCTGCCGGGACTCCGTCAAAAGTGACCGAACCATAGAAACCGTATACGTTCGGCTGAGTAATGACCGCAGAGGGCGACAAGATTGCCACCACTGCTAACACTGCCAATGATAGAAACCGCTTGTCCATCGTATCCCCCTGCTTTCAGCCTGTCGGCTGGTCACGAACTTTTGATGAACTCCGTGATAACGGCCCGGGGGGTAGTGTCGTGGATTCTTGTGTCGAGAGTAGACACACCCAAGATTGATGGTATTTTAGCAGAGATACGTCGGTGTTGTCAGTCAACAATTGGTAAATAATTGGTAAAAAGCGGAGGAGTTCGCTGTGTCATCCTGGCCAGAAGTCACATCTTCATGCAAGAACCAGTCAGCAGCATCCAATTATGCTATACTAGGAACCTCCGATTAGTAGCGCAGCACTCTCGAAGATTCCATGCAGTGACAGCCGAATAGCAGTGAACAAAGGGACCTCTGATCAAGTGGTACAGGATTCCTCCTGCCGGGAGCCTGGGGCCAGGGGTTCAGAGATTCCCCAAGAGGGGGAACTGATGGCCTCGAAAAGAATCTCGAATGGAGTTCTGGGATTAGTTGTTCTTATGCTGATCCTTTCCCCCTTGGTTCTTGTGGACACTGCTGATGTATCTGCTCAGGATACCTATACCCTTTCAGGCCGAGCATATGCTGGAGAAGTGGGGAACGAAAATGGGCCGATTTCCGGTGTGACGATTTCGCTATATGGAGCCAACAACCCGTATCCCGATCCCGGAACCTTTATCATCAGCACCACTACTGATTCCAGCGGATGGTACGGTCTTCCCGTTCGGCCCGGGTATGAGTTCTACTCCATCCGGGCAAGAGACCCTTCCGGTTACGTTTCGAAGGGCGCAACATCAGTCAGCGGGACGGTTCGAACCGCCAACTGGATAGAATACGGCATTCCGCTGAATCGGAAAACACTGACCGGTAACCTATTCTGGAATACACAGGACTCTCGGTCCACTCCAACACCCACTCCAACACCCACTCCGACTCCTACCGAGATACCACCAGACGAAGGCTGGTGTTGTCTCAATGGGGACGTGTTTCCGGCCTCTAAACCCCTGTGCACCGGCGAGGGCGGTCAGTTCTTTTCTGCCGAAGATCAGGCATGGATCGCATGCGAGGGCAAAGAACCGCAAGAGGGCTGGTGCTGCCTGAATGAAGATATCTTTTCTGTTCCGGAATCCATTTGCGCTGAAGAAGGCGGAACGTTCTTTCCATCCGAAGAAGCGGCTGCCGAATTCTGTTTTGAAACACAGCCGGAGCAGGGCTGGTGTTGCTCCAACGGAGAGATTTTCCCTGCGCCCGAAAGTGACTGCATCGAAGACAGAGGCACATATTTTGTCAGCGAACCGGAAGCTTTGGAATACTGTCAATCACTGTCCCCGCCACAGGAAATCGGCGCTGACCTGACAATCACAGACATCTGGAATGAAGAAACCCGGATTTGCTATCAGCTTTACAATCGAGGCGCCCAGCCGATTGGAGCCGGTCATGTCTCGGCGCTGTTCATCGATGGCGAACTCGTAGCCAGGAACTTCATCGAAGTGGAGATGGGCCCCGATGAACGATTCGTCCGCTGTTTCGATTTCGACTGGCGATGCACACCTGACGATCATACGATCGCCGTACAAGCGGATTTCGAGAACACGATTGCCGAATATGATGAGGAGAACAATCGACGTGAGGAGGTCTGGCAATGTGACAATGTGGCACCACTGATTACGGATGGCCCATCAGTATCCGATATCACTCAGGATTCGGTGCTCATCACCTGGAAAACCAGCGAAGACGCCGATGGTACGGTACGATACGGCAATATCGCGGGGCGTTACGAATTGGAGAAAAACAATCCTGCTTTCTCGACCGACCATTCCAGCAGAATCACCGGGCTCAAACCCGCCACAGTCTACCATTTCACTGTCCGATCCACCGATATCGGCGGTAATGAAGTTGCCAGCCCGGACAGCACTTTCAAAACGCTCGCACCTCCCGATAATCTTTCGCCTACCCTGATCCTTCACCAACCCGGCCAAATGCGAGGGACTGTTCTCATTTCAGGCGATGCGCAGGATGATCAGGGCGTGGACCGTGTGGAATTCTACATCGATGACAAACTCATCTTCACAGATTATTCCGCACCGTTTGAGTTTTCCATGGATTCAACCCAGTACGATAACGGCATGCACGATATCAAAGGGAAAGTGTTCGATGTCACCCATAAATCGGGTGAAGATGACCTCAAAGCAGATGTGGGGAACCTTCAGGACAGAGATGTTCCCACCGTCATTATCACCTATCCGGCCACCGACCAGACGGTTTCAGGCAATGTGGATATTCAGGTCACTGCCGAGGATGACACCGCTTTGCTTTACGGCCGGTTCTACATCGACGGTGACTGGGCCGGAAACTGGTACCCGAGCCAGGAGGGAGCCAAAAAGGAGAGCTTCAAATTCCCATGGTACACAACGCAGTACAAAAACGGCAAATACCGAATCGCCTTCGAAATCTACGATACCGATTTCAATAAAGGCGTTGGTTACAAGGATGTGATCGTTGATAACGCGCCAAAACCCAAACCGGCAGAGCTGCAGATTATCAAACGCGATATTCAACGGACCGGCAATTATTTCACCGTAACGCTGACGGCCAAGAATTTCGGCGGAACTGAGGCCCGGAAAATACGAATCCTCGATTCCCACCAGCTTTTCCAGCCGATTTCGGGTACCAAAACAGAAGCCATTTACGAAGCCGAGTTCAAACCGGAACTGACCACGTGGGAGATGGAGATCACCAGCCAGGTGAATATCGGTCCGGGGAAAGAACAAAAATACACCTACATGCTTGTGCCCGTTCTGGTTCCGCCGGTTTCACTCCAGCCCATCCAGGGGGGATCTTCGATGTCCGGGCTGCCTCCAAAGAATCTGTTACCCATTATCGGAGGAACAAAATACGTCGATTCAACCGACCTCTGGTACGAGCCGCCCGACGCGAGCGAAATCTACAACAATCGATTCAAACTGTCTTCGATTGAAGCTGTCAATTACCAGTTGGCGCTTAAAACCTCCGATTACCTGATCGTTACCAGCCCGCGCAATCTCCTCAAGTTCAATCCCAAAAAAGATGTCAACCTGCTTTTGTCCTCAATGGCCGAGCTGGGGCAACTCAAGAACGGTGTTCTGGGATACCTCGATCCGGCAGCCCAGTTCAGCCGGGATTTGGAGCAGTATGATGCGCTGGCGGCAGGGGATGTCACCGGAGGAAGCTCCGCGGAAGTGATCGTCGCCGATAAGAGCGCCGATAGAGTTTATGTGTACACGGTTGAAGATAAGACGCTCAGCTTTACTTCCGCATCCGGTTTTGCTTCCTTCCAGACAAACTGGTGGAACGAGACCGAAATTCAAACCACATTTGACGATGGTGACCGGATCGCTGTAGGCAAGGTTACGGGATTGCCCAAAGAAGCCATAGTCGTGGCAGACCAAGTTGCGGACCAGATCACTACATACGATGGCGACGGCATTGTTCAGAGTTACTTTTTCCATACCTTCGATGCGTTTGACGGACTGGCCGTCGGCGATGTCAACGGGGACGGCGGCGAGGAGATCGTGATTGCCAACGCCAAGACGGACACAGTCTACACTTTCAAGTATAACGGTACCAAGATAGGCGAATTCAAGATGCCGTTCGATTCCGGCGATGGACTGGCCGTGGGCGATGTTGTGGGCGACAGCAAGGCGGAAATCATTCTGGCCGATGACAGCTCGGACAAGGTTTTCCTGTATGCGATGAATGGGAATCTGCTCTCCTGGTTCTATTATAAGTTCGATGGCGGTGATGGCCTGGCTACCGGCAACATGATCATCACCTGGCCGCAGGATAAAAGAGAGATCGTGATTGGAGATCCCAGAGGCAATGATATTACCATCCTGCGCGGTGACGGCTGGCCGCTTGACTGGTTCGAACGCGATTTCGAGGCGTACGATGGTCTGGCCACCGGCGATTTCGGCGGCGGGATTGACGATGTGATCACGGGCGATCAAAGTCAGGATTTCATCGATATCCACAGCCTTGACCAGACTACAGGTGATAAATATGTCCTCCAGAAACTCATCAAGGAATATGGCGAGTGGAGCAGCCAGCTCAAGAGCAACTGGACCTCCAATGGCTATCTGTTGATTGTGGGCGAGACGGAGATTGTTCCGGCCTGGGCCGGGAAAAGTCACGGCACGGTAAATACAACCAAGGGCAAGAGATCTCTTCAGGCAGACGTGACCGATTACCCGTATGCCAGCACCACCGGCGAAGAGGTAAAACCCGAACTGGCTATCGGCCGGATCATCGGTAACAGCGCTCAAGCCCTGCAAAAGCCGATCGAGGCAAGCATCAACGTGACGAAAAAGACCGCCGGATACGGCTACGAGCACAAAGATTACTTTGCCGTAAGCGGTTTCCCCGCAGGAGTCGGCGGCGGCGCGGACAGTATCGATTTCAAAACAGAACTGTTCAAAGTCGCGCTCATTATGAAGGGCAACAAAATCGATGGCGTGGTCATGTTCACCCCTGATTATGCCCAAAAGGACGCTTCCGGCAAGATCGATCAGTTTGCCACCGCCAATGCCATCGTCAGCAAGTTCTTTGGTAACTCGGCCAATCGGGATATCCTCTTTCTGACCGGTCACGGCAATTCCGGCGGATGGGACGGTATCGGCGCTGATGATGTTCTGCTTCAAACCGATCCGTTCGGGAATACAAACCCCGCAATTTATGCCGCCTCCTGTACCACAGGGGCATATCAGGCCGGGCTTTCGTTTGCCGAATCGATGCTGATGGAAGGCGCAGGCGTTTACTACGGCGCAACCAAATGGGGGCTGGGGAGCCATAGCTGGATTCATCAAAAATTCTTCGGTCTCTGGGAAGCCGGAACATCCATCGGCGAAGTGGCCCGAGATGTAAAACGAAGCATCGCCGATTACGACTATGGCAGCTATTCGTACCCGGATATCAAGGCGAGATACTACGCTTCGATCTATCACGTTTTCGGCGACCCGAAATACGGACTGGCAGGAGGAGGAATTTTGGCAGCATCCGGCGCTGCTTCGAGCAGTTCCGGCTCGCAAGGTTCGGGGCCCGAGCCATTGTCCTCGATAGATATTTCCGTTCCTTCTTACGAAACGGGTCAGTCCGAAGGCGAAACTTACGCGTCAATTCCCGGCGGCGATCAGTTGATGGTGGAAAACCAGCCGATAGTCCCGTTTTACCGGGTAACCTATGATTACCCCAAGGGATATCAGATTCAAAACGTCACTCTCACCGGGCAAGGGCAGGCCGCCACCGAATCCAATTTGAGCCTTCCGGCAACGATCGAGGGGATTGGCGATGAGGGAATGGGATTTACCCCATCGGAACAAACGGATGCCGCCGAATGGTGGCCGGCCAAAACCTATGACTGGTCTGTTTATGAAGACACGGACAAAACCACACTGGCAATCACCCTCTATCCCTTCATTTATAATTCGCTCACCAATGAGGCCAAATTCACTTCGGAGTTCAACTTCGATGTCGATTATATTCTTTCTTCGGTACAAATCGCCAGCGTCCAGCCAGACAGACACATTTATGAGTCCGGCGAGCCGGTTGTGCTGAACATTGGACTCCAAAACACGGGGGAAGACGGGCGGGATGTTGTGGTGAGCACGTTAATTATCGATGACGACTCCAGCGAGATTGTGGCTGGATTGCCGCTTCGTTCGCTGGGGGATATGAAAGGAACTTCCGCTTTTTCCGAAACCTGGGATAGCACCGGCATGAAAGCTGGTTACTACGAGGTAATTATTGAGGTATCGGACGATGCCGGAAATCTGCTGGATCGTGGTTTTGGGGGATTCCAGCTTGGACGGTCGATGGGCACAATCACTGAATTTACCGTGGTGCCCGCGCTGACCGATGGCGGCGAATCGCTCGATATTTCACTTAAATTTGACAATGTCGGTTCGACGGATATCACCGGCGCAGCCATGATTCGATTTCGTGACGCATCCGGCTCGGTCATTCATTTGATCACGCATGAACTTGAATCGATGACTCCCGGTGATTCTCTGTCGATAGCAGAAACATGGGATGCAGCGGATATTGCAGATGGCACGTATGAAGTCACTGCGCATGTTCTATATGATGGCAAGAGCACACCTGTGAAATCGACCGCTGTCAACATTGGTAAAGTCGCCGCTCTCGATAATCAGTTCCCATCGGAATCTGAAGGTGAGTCAGGCGGATCGAACACAGGTATTATCATAGGGGTCACTGCAGGCATGATTGCGCTATTTGTAATCAGTTTTGGACTCTGGCAGTGGCGAAGAAAGGATGCCGGATAGACTTCCCCCGACCTTACGGTCGGGGGATCAAGTTGGGAACCATACATAAAAGAAAGGGAGCCCCGAAGGGGGCTCCCTTTCTGAGTCTTTAATTGATTCTCCAACCTATCCAGCCGGAGGAGGAGGTGGTGGAGGTGGTGGAGGTGGTGGTGCGCCCATGTCACCGCCCGGAGGTGGTGGTGCGCCCATGTCGCCGCCCGGAGGTGGTGGTGCGCCCATATCGCCGCCCGGAGGTGGCATGTAACCTTCGCCGCCCGGAGGTGGCATATAACCTTCGCCGCCCGGAGGTGGCATGTAACCCTCACCACCCGGAGGTGGCATGTAACCCTCACCACCCGGAGGTGGCATGTAACCCTCACCACCCGGAGGTGGCATGTAACCCTCGCCGCCCGGAGGTGGCATATAACCCTCGCCGCCCGGAGGTGGCATGTAACCCTCGCCGCCCGGAGGTGGCATGTAACCCTCGCCACCCGGAGGTGGCATGTAGCCTTCGCCGCCCGGAGGTGGCATGTAACCATTAGCGGGGCCGGGTGTCACAGGAGCTTTCCAGCCTTCAACTGTAGGCGGACGCCATTGGTCAAGTGTGGGAGGTCTCCATTCCCCAGCCGGAGGAGGCCCCATATTGCCGTCAGGACCGGGCATCATTCCATCGGGCCCAGGTATAAATCCGCCGCCAGGGTTAGGTATCATACCATTGGCACCAGGCATGATTCCCCAGCCGCCATCGGGGAGTTGTCCGAATTGACCGACTCCCGGAGCTACGTAATTTTCCGGCAGCGCCGTCGGCCGCATGTAGTTGAAGGCTTGGGGATTGACGTTGCCCATCTTGTCAGGAGCGATACGCGCGATTTGATCTTGCCCCATGTACTCAAAGGCTCCGGGCGGGATGTAAGCCAGTTGCGCATCGCCCATTTGGCCCATAGACTCAGGCGAGATGTATTTGAAATTCTCTCCCTGCATGTTCTGGAAGGCATCCGGTCGAATATTACCGTAGTTCTCCGGTGGGATATACCCCATAGCCTCGCCCTTTATATAGCCAAAAGACTCAGGGTTAATGAATCCCATAGCCTCACCCTTCATCTGACCGAAGGCTTCCGGAGGGATGAAGTCGAAGTTCTCCGGTGGGATAAATCCCATTCCCTCGGGAGGCATATAGCCGAAGGCATCGGCTTTCATATGCTGGAATCCCTCAGGTTGGATATACTGGAAGGAATCAGCCCTCATATTAGCCATGTTCTCCGGTGGCATAAAATCGAAGGCTGCACCATTGATCTTGCCGAAGGTTTCGGGGTTGATGTGCTGGAAGTTGTCGGCATTCATGGTTCCGAATCTTTCGGGAGATACGAACTCAAAGTTATTCGAAGACATATACTCGAAGTTCTCAGGCGGAATAAAGTCAAACCCCTGTCCCTGAGATATCTTGCCGAAGTTCTCCGGTGATATGTGCGAAAAGGATTCGCCATTGATCTTGCCGAAGTCTTCCGGAGGAATGAAGCCAAAGGCTTCGCTCGACATTTCCCCGAAGGTCGCGCCCGGTACAAACTCATAGGCTTCACCCGGCACAAATCCCCAGGCTCCCGGTTTGGCGGTTCCGCCGACATCAGACGACATATCCTGCCAGGCATCGGCGGGCATGGTAGCACCCATGGAGTTTCGCATGTCGGCCTGTGCTTGAGCTTTAAATTCCGGCGGTACGAAATCGGATACCTTACCGAGAGTATCGATGATACCGGCAGTGGTTTTACCCTTTCCCTTTAAGGGAGTGGCTTTGAGGTTGTTGCCTATCTCACCGACAACCTGATCAAATGGCTTGAAACTGGTCATAAAGTCGCCTTCACCGGTTACGGGGAAGCCTGTACCCTCACCAGAAAGACTATCACCGGCGGGGCCCTTACGCATAACACCGGCCACGATCTGGCCGGGCTGCATGCCATCCATTCCTTTAAAGATCTTCCCTTCTCCGGTTATCTTGTCCGGGATGGTAATCTGATTGCCCTCGCCGACTACACCAATTTGGTGAGTAAATGAAGTCTCTTTTGGCCGCATCTTGGCACCCGAGGCCATGAACTGGCCGTCCTGTCTATTGCCAACCACCACGATGCGCTCTCCGGATTGCACTGCGCCAAAGTCGTATTCATTACCCACATACACATCCTGCGGTCCGTTGGCAGTACTGATGGTGATGATACCTGCTGCAGGATTGGCACTTAGAACATCACCGAAAAGGGCATCTGTGGGCCCCGGGAAGGGCTGGGGATTGGATTCCCCAACAGGGTTGCCAGCCTCCGGTCCGAGGTCTGCCGCTGGTTCCGGGATTGGAACAGGCAGTGATCCTTCCTCACCGGCAGGATTATCTGCCGGATTTCCTGTATCTACGATGGGAGGATTCACTGGGGGTGGATCCTCCTGCGCCATGACGACGGATGGCAGGAGTAACATGGCTGAAAGAATTGAGAAAAATAGTACCAGTTTAAAGAAACTCCTTCTCATTTCAATCCTCCTTTGGGATTTATTTCATCTGCCACTGTTGAGATTTGTGCCAGACGGCGGGTTTTAAGCTCAGTGAGTATTATTTATGAGGAAAGATAAACTACGGTCAGCACTTCCCCCATCTCTTTTCCTTCGAGATCGCTGGCTACGATTTCGATGAAATTGGCACCGGCATCCAGTGTGGTGGTGGCGATAAATTTCCCATCCGAGTTAACCGATGTCAGTATGCCATTGACACTGACAATGGCGGTGGGAATGGTGCTGCCGGTAACCTGTACTTCCGAGGTTCTTAACACGCTCTCATTTGCGGGAGATATGACTTCCAGATAGAGTTCTGGTATCTCCGGTTCCGGCTCAGGCGCCGACACTGCCAGCACTTCCGGCGATTCCCCCGCAACGATATCAATCTCCGCTTCTGATTGAGTTACGGCAGCAGACGATGGTGCTGACGTCAACTGTTCAGCAGGTTTCTCCGAGGCCAAGGTGGGATTGGTATCGGACCCTCCGCAGGCCCCCATTCCCGCAAGTGCCAATGTACTTAACAGCACAGCGACAATCAGTGATATGGACTTACCTGACTTCAACATATTCCGCCTCCTTAGTAGCTCTTCTCATGTTTATTGTTGCATCTTTGCTTCGCGCGGACCATATTACTTATCGTTCTGCGAGATTGGTACTTCCGGTAGATACACCTATGATCAAGCCCTTCACACCAAACCAGTTAAAGCGAAGATTGAACAGAGTCCCAGCGTTCTCGCTATCCAATAACCCGAAGGGCAGGGTTCCACGGGCTTGCCCGTGGGGGAATGAAGCGGCGTCGATATGATGTAAAATGTGG
>JAQTRE010000020.1 GCA_028711995.1 Dehalococcoidia bacterium
GCGTTGTCCGTCAGATAACATACTGGAGCTTCTGAACGCGGCATTCAGGGTAAGGGAAAGGTATTTCGGGAAAAGGGTGATCATCCAGCTTCTCATCAATGCCAAGAGCGGTCTCTGCTCGGAAGATTGCGCCTACTGCTCCCAATCCGCAGTTTCTGAGGCAACAATCGAAAAATATCCGCTGCTGGATGAGGATATCATCATCAAAGGCGCCCATACGGCCAAATCCAGCCATGCCCGGAGATACTGCATCGTGACCAGTGGCTATGCTCCCTCCAAGCAAGATGTGGACCGTCTCTGCCGCGTGGTTCGGAACATCAAGAAAGAAGTGGATATCGAAATCTGCAACTCCCTGGGACACCTCAGCGAGGAAACGGCACTCAAACTCAAGGAGGCAGGAGTTGACCGCTACAACCACAACCTGAACACCGCCGAGCGCCTCTATCCCCAGATATGCACCACGCACAGCTATTCTGATCGGATCCAGACCCTGCAAAACGCCAGGGCAGCAGGATTAGAATTATGCTGCGGAGCCCTCTTCGGAATGGGAGAAACCGATGATGACATCATCGATATCGCTCTTGCGTTACGGGATGTGAAAGCCTCATCCATCCCCGTCAACTTCCTGAACCCTATCCCGGGGACTGCGCTGGAAAAGATAAAGACGCTTAACCCCATCAAGTGTCTTTCGATCCTCTGCCTGATGCGCTTTCTCAACCCGAGCACTGAAATCAGGATCGCCGGTGGCCGGGAATTTCACCTCCGCTCGCTTCAACCATTGGGCCTTTACCCGGCCAACTCCATTTTCGTTTCCGGCTACTTGACCACTGAAGGCCAATCGCCGGATGAAGCCGTACAGATGATCACCGACATGGGATTCGAGATTGAACCGGAGGCAATCCAGAAGATAAGGGCAGTGTAGGCGCAGCCCATCTTCGTTAGAATGAAGGCAGTGTATTCTTCCCTGTCTTTGCGAGGAACCAGCGGCGACGAAGCAATCTCCAGGCAGATGAAGAAGGGGATTGCCACGCCAAAGCTCGCAATGACATTTTAATCCCCTTTCGGACGTAACGCCATTTGTCCGCGGGAAAAGCCCGTGCATCATGCCCCTACGATTCCTTGCCTTTCAAACAAATTCTGCCTCATCCAAGGATACCTCCCGATGCCCCGTGCGTAGCCCTGCTGTTTATGCTATACTTGACGTTAGTAAAGAGGACAATCAATGGAAATAACCTGGCTAGGTCATTCCTGCTTCAAACTCAAGGGAAAGCAATCCTCGGTCATTACCGATCCGTACGATAACAGCTGTGGCTATAGCCTCGGCAAAGCCACAGCCAGCATCGTTACCATCAGCCACGATCACCCTCATCACAACTTCGCCAGCGGCATCGGCGGCAACCCCAGGGTGCTGTGCAGTCCCGGCGAATATGAGATCGGAGGAGTGTTTATCTACGGAACCACTACTTATCACGACCGATCCAAAGGGCAAGAGAGAGGCAAGAACATCATCTATCTGATCGAGATTGACGATATCAAAGTGTGCCACCTAGGAGACCTGGGCCATGCCCTCTCTGCCTCGCAGGTGGAAGAGATCAGCGATGCTGATGTCCTACTGGTGCCAGTCGGAGGTCTTACCGCCATCGACGCCTCAGGCGCAGTGGAGGTAATCAATTTGCTGCAGCCCAAGATTGTGATCCCCATGCACTACAAAACGCCCATGGTGCAGGAAGCCCTGGAGCCGCTGGAAAAGTTCGTGAAGGAAATGGGGATGAAAGAGGTCACGCCGCTACCCAAGCTGATCCTCAACAAGTCCACCCTACCGGCCGAAACACAGGTGCTCATCCTGGATTATGATAGATAGCCCGGCCTAACGTTTCAAGGGCGCGATGGATCGAGCCCCCTACAAGTGACACCCTCAGAGGCTTTCCCAAAACCTCAACTAAACCCCCTCACCCCCAATCGTTGGGGGAATTGTTGAATTTGGGGGACACCCCCAACCCCCCGGAAGGGAAGTGTCCCTTCACCCTCACGAGAATTGACAACTTCTCGCTGATGGCAGGGTTCGGGCTTCCACGACTACGTTAAGTGATAAAAACGCTATGTCTTTGCGAGTCCGGTACAATCGGGACGAAGCAATCTCAGGAAGGCATGCAGCTTCGCCCAGAAATCGCCACGTCCGCCCAAGGCGATCCTCGCGATGACACAACTACCCTCCTTCTGAAAAAGCGACCACACGGCATCAGCCCTGCTGACAACTGATGGCAAACCTACGGTACCAGCACTCCTGCATCAATCAGGTAAATCCAATATCCCTTGCCCAACTCAACTGCGGGCAGATTATCCGAGCGATTCGCAGAATAGGGCTCACCTGTGATTGACGGAAAGCCATCAGTGGCCCAGATATAGGGCGAAGTTGATTGCGGCCTGGATTGATCCCCTTCCTCGGTATAAACAGTCAGCCACTTGCCCTTCAGGTCGTCCCCCAGATAAAAGCTGAGCGGCATCTGCGGAACCAGGGCTTGAGAGGTATATCCGATCAAACTCCATCCCTGCCCCAGGTTGATCGTCTGTGGAGTTGTTGAAACGTCATGCTCCTCGAAGTCCGCCTCCAGATTTACATCTGCGACAGCTTTCACCATGTAACCCAACCCCGGCGTTATCTCCGAGACATCTGTCCATCGCCCGGCTATCATGGTCCGCACCTCCTCTACCGGGAGTCCGGCAAAGACTGCACCGACTTGCGGATTCTTCAATGCTCTGGGCACCGAGATCAGGTTCCAGCCTTCATGCAGGCAAATCTGGAAGGAAGTGACCTCTTTCGTTACCTTCACCTCCACTGTCTGGATAGTTTCATTCCCAGCCCGATCCACGGCGACTACCTCAACGGGGTAGACACCCGGCGCAACATTACGGGCAACCGTATTCTGAATTGACCATACATCAACATTGGGTTCTCGGCTGAGTCTCACATTGGCATTCTCTCCAAAAACCGCCTCTGCTCCCTCACCTTCCAGTCGCACGGAAAAGACCCCGCTCAGATCATCGACGCCTCTGACCTCGATGGTGACGCTATCTCCAACCCGGGCAGGCCTGCTGCCAGTAGAGCACCGCGCCTTCGCCTCCATCTCCGGGGCAGTGACATCCTCCACCAGCTTGAGGGATATGGTAGTCGTGCTTTGCTGGTTGAACACATTGGCAGCGACTACAACAATCAGGGGAGAATCTGCCGGTATATTTCCGGCGTTGGGTAACTCCACCTGCCACTTATCCGTAGCCACAGCCGTCCCTCTGACCATCTCATGCGTCAAGGCCTTGCGGTAATCATTGTATTCGTATCGGCTTCCCACGGTGACCAGGTACGCCTCTTCCCCTTCAATCACATATACTCTCCTCATAGGAGTGTCCATACCAGCATCCCTGATGGTGTTGGAGCTAGATTCATAGTATTGCGCGCCGGTGGTCCCGTGGAGATTCACGATGACAGTAGAAATCTGACCACCCGGCCCCCTGGCAATGACGGATAACACCAACGGGCTCCCTTCCGGCTGCGACCCCACGCTAACCGTGCTCGGGCTAGCTTTAGGAGAACAGAGTACGGGGCCGGAATTCCCCGCCAGCGATGCGGCAGGGCATAATAAGCAGATAAACAACGCAGATACACTAAGAATGGACCACAACAGGCAGATACTCCTCATCTTGATTATCTTCTCCTTTCTCTCATTTCAGGGAGTCTACCTTTATATAGCCCACCCTTGAACAATTTGTCATGGGCCTTTCGTCCTGCTTTGTGGAGAGGGTTCGCTTAGCACTACTACGTTATGTCATCACGAGGCCGCCTTGGGCGGACGTGGCGATCCCTTCCTGAGATTGTTTTGTCCCGATTTCATCGGACTACTCAGAAACTCGTGATGCTCATACGCCGTTCCAGCGGGTCAACCCCCTCGATCCCCCAATCATGGGGGAAAGTGTTTGTTGTTGCAGGGAGTTGCGTGTCATTGCGAGCCCTTCATCAAGCCTGTCCTGAGCCGCGTCGAAGGGCTCAGGACAAACTCCGCGTGGCAATCTTGTTCTCATGTCCGGTAAGATTGCTTCGTTGCCGGTGGCTCCTCGCAAGGACATTTGGCTGTCTTTGCCCTTCCTTCAGCAAGCTCAGTTGCATGTGAAATAACCAAAGCGGCTCTCCTCTTGAGAGGAGAGCCGCTTCCTAGAAAACCTATTCAATTGTTAGTGAGACTTACTTTGGTGCTAGAGCAGCGCCCACTTTCTTCAGCTTCAGCAGCACAAACACCGCCAATCCTAAAGCGTTCACCGCAAGCAGGAGAGCGATGATCCCCATGACTGAAGAGGCATCTTCGCCATCCTCGCCATTGGTGCCGTTGGTACCATTTATACCATCTTTACCATTGGTACCATTTATGCCATCTTTACCGTCTTTACCATCCTTGCCAGGGGTGCTCGCAGTGGCGTCAATGGTAAGGGTGGCATTTGCCATCCGGGTCGCTGACTCAGCGGCATAGATGGTGTAAGTGCCTGCAGCGCCTGTCTGCGCCACAACGATGGTACTGAAGCCGCCCGCGCTATCAACCGTCACGCGCTCCAATACGGAATCTGCACCCACTGCATTCCACATGATGCCCACGGTCGCCTTGGGCGTGAATCCCGTTCCGGTTACCTTGGTAACAATGCCCTTGGCAGGACTGAGGGTGATCTTTGCCACACCCGTTGCCTCTTGGACTTTGCTGGCACTGAGATTGAGCGCCTTGTTGGCCCCCGCTTCCCAGAGAGCAGTCTCAGCGACATCATTGTCATCTGTGCCTACGGTAAAGGTAACCGTCTTGCCGGCATAGTTGCCGTCTACATACATTGCGTAATTTGAACCTGTAGTGGTGACTGACTTCACCTCCACACTGTCTACTAAGGCTTTCACCGTTGTGCCTGTGGCTACCGAAGCTCCGTCAAGGGTGACTGAGCCATAAAAGCCGCACACATTCGGCTGGGCCAGAGCAACAGTGGGGATGAGAAGCAGCGCGACCACTACTAAAGTCGCGATTAAAACTGTGATTCTGGACATTCATCCCTCCTTTTGAACTTGAGTCCGTATCTATCCGGTTATGACCCCGGTTTCCGGGGTCATAACCCCTAAATCGTATCTAATCTCTAGCCTAGCCAGCCAATCAAGTTCCAGCCTGTCTTCAGGGTATAGACATTGCCGCCGTAAACAAGCGTACAATCCTCGGTGGCATTGATCCAATAACCCTGACCCCTGGAAAGAGTTGTTACAGTGCTGGTGGCGCCGGCAGCAGTATCATAGAGCTGCCATGCCTGAGTGCCTGCATCAAAGGTCCAAACAATGGAGAACTTACCGGCAATGGAGTTCAAGCCACCGGTGATAGAAACGGCTCCAGTTGTCTGCGTGAAACTGGCTACAGGAGTAAGACCGGTCACGACAAAGGTGTGAGGACCAGCAGCCAGACCGGGCCACATGAACGTGGCGGTCAAATCACCATTGGCATTGGTAATAGCAGTCTGCGCGAAGTTAATCACCGTTGCGCCGTCAATGGTAACGCTATTATAGGAAGCATATGCCCCCAAACCCTTCATCGTAACTGTAACTTGCGAACCGGGAAGCCCTGTGACCGGTGAGCAGGAAATGCTAGCCGGGTTGATGGTGAAGGTAGCTCTTGCGATAGTTGGTGGGGCTGTCACCACGCCATTAATCGAGGAGGTAGCAGTGAATCTGCCAGTGCCTGCGGCAAGAGCTGCACCACCAGCACTGTTGGCTGGTACTACCACGCTAGCCTGGAAGGTGCCGTCTGCACCTATGGACGCCGGAGTGGTAAGTAAATTGCCAGATGGAGTCCCGGCAGAGTCCGTGAAGATGATCTGCGCAGTGACGACAGAACCGGCCGCGGTGGGTTCAAAACCAGCGCCGTTCATAAGTATGGTGTCACCTTTGTAACCACTGCTCACGCTGGCGGTTAACGTTCTTGCATCGACGGTGAATGAACCAACTGCCAAGTCAGGGGCAGCAAAAGTAGTAGCCCTTACATTAATCACCTTAGCACCGGCAGACGAACCGGCAGGGATGGCAATCTTACACGTGAACGACGTACCGGTGAGAGGGGTCCGGATTTCACCGGCTACCACAGTACCAACAGTGGCAGAAATCACGGGAACTGCTACACCGCTGACCCCTATGGCATATAGAGTATTTGCTGTCAGGCCAGTGGCCGTAACATCAATGACAGAACCGGTCAATCCACTAGTAGGCGAGACGACAGCCTTTGGAAGTAACACTAAAGGTGTAGCTGAAGCATTGACTACACCAGCACCATCAGTCGCCGTTATGGCAGCGGGGGTAGCGGCTGCTGCCGAGACAACGAAAGCACCGGTTGCATCGACGGTGCCAAAGCCAGAAGCACCGCCAGTGATATCAATGGACGTACCGGGGGTAAATCCAAGACCGGAAACAGTTACCGTTGAACCGACTGTTGTCATTGCGGGACTAAACGTCACAATGGTAGTAATGGCGGAGTACGTTGCTGAATTCACAGGAGTTGTTTCGGCTGTGGTGCTGACTTTACCCACATAGGTATTGGCCACTTTGGCAACGCTCGGGTTCTTGATTCCAGAGGCGGCGAAGAACTTAACGTTAACAACCTGGCCAGCAGCCGCGTTATTACAGGTGGCAGGAATCAATACCGTGACTGAATTTCCGGCTACGGAAGGATCAGGATCGGTGGAAAGAAGAGGCTTGTAGCCTGTTCCGTTCACCTGTACGGCAACATTGGATTTAGCGATGGCTGCCGGTACATACGCGCCCGTGGGGAAGGTAACAGTAACTTGATCAACACCCGCTGTCAGCACTGCACCGGTATTGAACGTAACGGTCTGAAGCGCGGCAGTTGCTGCTATCGTGGGATCCGCAACAAAGCCAACCGTGCTTAAGGAAACGTTAAAGACTTCGGTTGCGGTATCGGTTGCTCCGGTAATCACAACATTGTTTGCACCCGCAACCGCTGCTGCAGGGATAGTGATGGTACCACTCAAGACTCCGCCCGCACTAACGGACAGAGTATATATTGCCGCCGCTCCACCCACGGTAACGCCGGTAATGGCCTGAGAACCAGTCCATCCGGTTCCTGCAGCGGTTACTACTGTTCCTCCCGCGCCACTGGTCGGACTTATACTGGTGGTGGCGCTAACATCGGCAGCAAAAGCCGTCGGAACAGCCATTACCACGCACAGCGTGGACACAATGGCCAGGATCATCAAAACACTGATTAGGGTGTGCTTTGTCTTCATCTAAACTCCTTTTTTCTCTAAGATTGTTTCTCTACCATTGGATTCTTCGCTCCGGGAAACCCCTCCCAGAGACCCCCTTTCAAGGGTTTCTGTCTCATCTGCCTTGCTATCTCACATTAATTTCTGCCGCTATCACCTCCTTGCAGTTTTTTTTGGTTTGCGACCAGAAAAATACATCATCAATCCCCAAAAACTTCTGGGGATAAAATGCAACAAAGTCCCTCTGGAGTTCTTCCGCGTTTGGCTGCCACTGGATAGGGGAGGTTTGCGGGGTAAAGTCCACCCTGCCGGCATCCGCCGCCATTGCTGGACTGTTAGCCAAAGCTGGCCTGTAGCTGATAGTCCCTTGTTTCTTCATCATGGACTTATTAAACACTTTTATAGCACCTTTAAATACCTTTGTCAACCCTTCCACGCTTGCTTGCCAAAACCCAAACCATTCTTCAGATATGTATCTGGTCTTTCTAGTATAGTAGACGGAATCGGAGCTAAAAAGGTTCCCTGCGGTAGAAAAGCAGTATTCTTCCTTTATATTGGCACCCACCAAGATTCCACCATACCATAACTCACGCTTTTTGTCATGGGTCTAAAAGGAGACACCTTACAGTACCATTGGTTGTGTCATTGCGAGCAAAGCGCGGCAATCTCCTTCTTTGCGTCCCTTCAGATTGCTTCGTCACCGATGGCTCCTCGCAAAGACATTTTATTTGTCATTGCGAGCCCGGATGAAATCGGGGCGCGGCAATCTCTTTCTTCATGCGGTCTGAGGTTGCTTCGTCGCCGTGGGCTCCTCGCAAAGACATTTTACGTGTCATTGCGAGCCCTGATGAAATCGGGCGCGGCAATCTCTTCTTCAAGCGTCTTGAGGTTGCTTCGTCGCCGTGGGCTCCTCGCAAAGACATCTTATCTGTCATTGCGAGTCCCGGATGGAATCGGGGCGTGGCAATCTCAAATCTCGTCATAGAGATCTGTCCATCCGGGATTCAGGCTTTGCACCAAATCCAGCTTTTTCTGCCTTGAGCCAGCCTTGATCTGCTTCTCTCTCAGGATCGCCTCCGCGACATCCTCAAAAACCTCATAGTAGACCAAACGCATAACGTTGTACTTCCTTGTGAATCCATCAACCAGCTTTTCCCTGTGTTCATAAGCTCTTCGCTTCAGATTGTTGGTGACCCCTGTGTACAACACCGCATTACTCTTATTCGTGAGTATGTAAACATAATATTGCTTGCCCATTTTGAGGTTGCTTCGTCGCCGGCGGCTCCTCGCAAAGACATTTTACGTGTCATTGCGAGCCCTGATGAAATCGGGCGCGGCAATCTCCTTCTTCACACGTCGTGAGATTGCTTCGTCGCTACGCGCTCCTCGCAAAGACACCAAAACAACCCCGGCTACATCTCCTTGGACAAGGAAGCGAGAAAATCGGCATTGTTCTTGGTCTTGGACATCCTGTCAAGGATACGCTCGCTGGCCTCGGTGGCGTCGGAGCCACTGGATGATACCAGTGCCATCATGCGCCGCAGCAGCCACACCTGTTTCAAGGTATACTCATCAAGCAGCAGTTCCTCATGCCGGGTGCCGCTCCGCTGAATATCTATAGCAGGAAAAATGCGACGCTCGGCCAGCTTTCGATCCAGGTGAAGCTCCATATTCCCCGTACCCTTGAATTCTTCGTAGATCACCTCGTCCATACGGCTGCCCGTATCCACCAGGCAGGTGGCGATAATGGTGAGGCTGCCCTTTTCTTCGGCGTTACGGGCTGCCCCGAAGAACCTCTTTGGCGGATAGAGCGCACCGGTATCAACACCGCCGGTGAGAGTCCGCCCGCTGGAAGGCATCGCCAGATTATAGGCCCTCGTGAGTCTGGTAAGAGAATCAAGCAGGATCACCACGTCAGTCCCGAGCTCCACCAATCGCTTGGCCCTTTCCAGGGCAACTTCGGCCACCCGTGTATGTTCCTCCACCGGCTCATCAAACGTGGAACTGACCACCTCGGCCTTGACGGACTTCTCCCAGTCCGTAACCTCTTCCGGCCGCTCGCCGATAAGGCACACAATAAGGTGAATATCGTTATAGTTCTTCAGAGCCCCATTGGCAATGTGCTTGAGTAAAAAAGTTTTCCCAGCTTTGGGCGGCGATACGATGAGCCCCCTCTGTCCCCGACCTATGGGAGAAATCAGATTGATCAGCCGGGTGGAAAGGTTCTTGGGCTCGGTCTCAAGGTTGATCAGTTTGTTGGGGAAGATCGGCGTAAGGTATTCAAAGTGGGGACGGACCTTGGCAGCCTCCGGATCCATTCCGTTTACTGCTTCAACCCTGAGCAGCCCCGCATATCTCTCGCCGTTCTTGGGAGGCCGAACCTGGCCGGTAACCATATCGCCATTTCTCAGAATAAAACGTCGAATCTGGGACTGGGATATATAGATATCCTCGACCCGGGAACGAAGGTTATCCTGACGCAGGAATCCGTGTCCATCCGGCATAATCTCCAGAGTACCGCCTCGGAAGGTGTGGCCCTGCTGCTCGGTATAGCCCTGAAGCAAACGAAGAACAAGCTCTTCTTTGCGCAGCGAGGAATACCCCGATATGCCTAGCTCCTTGGCCATATCGACCAATTCATCGCGGGTCTTGCTTTCCAGTTCGGAATAATTCATCGTTCACCCCTTTTACGGAATCCCTGATTAAGTTCAATCACCCCCCTGAGCACCCCGATTGAGAAATCCTGTACCCCTTAACCAGATTCCTTACTTAGAAACCGAAACTCTACGCAGCGATGCATGCGAAAACAACCGGAGACATATTGAATGCAGAACCTCCCACACAGCTTACACCTCGATCCAGTGCAGCGAATGTTACAAGTGGAAAAACAGCAACCCACGCAACACCCTTTGAATCCCTGAAGACCGCACATCTCTTGGCTATACGGGCAGCGGCATGAATGCCAGAATGATGAGCCATCGCCACCAGCCGATGACCTCAGATGCTGGTTCCTAGCGCCGAGCGACCTTTTGCCAATCCGCAGCAAACGCAGCAATGCCTCGCTCGGTGAGGGGGTGTTCTATCATTTGCATCAGCACCTTAAAGGGGACCGTAGCAATATGAGCGCCTGCTCTCGCTGCCTCAATACAATGCAACGGATGACGTATGCTGGCAGCGATCACCCGGGTAGTTATTTCATACCGCTGATAGACATCGACGATATCCGCTACAAGCTCAATCCCGTCATGCCCGATATCGTCCAGCCGCCCAACAAAAGGACTCACGTAAGCCGCCCCTGCCCGTGCACCCAACAAAGCCTGATTAAGAGAAAAACACAACGTCAGATTGAATTTTATCCCCTTCGGAGAAAGGGCAGAGATCGTCTCCAGTCCGGCGGCCGACATGGGAATTTTGACCACCACATTGGGAGACCATGAGGCAATCTCCTCGGCTTCCTCAATCATGCCCCTGGCGTCCAAGCTCAACACTTCAGCCGAGATAGGCCCATCGACAATGGAGGTTATCTGTCCGATCACTTCCTTGAGATTGCATGAACTCTCCTTGGCCATCAGCGAAGGATTGGTAGTAACTCCACTAATCACGCCCAGCTTGGCCGCTCGACGTATCTCATCGATGTTGGCTGTATCGAGGAAAATCCGCACTACATCAACCTTGCTAACAAAACTGGAGAATGAAGCTGTTCAAAGGGGTTAACCTCAACGGCTCAAAGCCGTCTTCGATTTCCAGACTATAACACATCTCACCATGTTTGTCTACGCCACTAAAGTCACCCTGATCGCTGAATACTGACGTCCCGGCGATGCCCCGAACCGGTGTCAGACACCACAGACTTACAGAGGCAGAGGATGTTGATCGCCTTCTCTCAACATTCTCTTGGCGGCCTCGACGAATCTATAGAAAAGCGGGTGGGGACGATTGGGCCGGGAAGCGAACTCTGGATGCGCTTGCGTGCCGACCATCCAGGGATGCCCTTTTACCTCCACTATCTCCACCAGGGTCCCATCGGGAGAGAGACCGCTGATGATCAACCCAGCTTGTTCCAACTGCTCCCGAAAAGTATTGTTGAACTCAAATCGATGACGATGGCGTTCACACACCTCGGGGCAACCATAGGCCTCAGCCGCTCTCGTCCCCAGAACCAGCTTGCACGGATAAAGGCCCAAGCGCATGGTGCCGCCCTTATCTTCTATGCAACGCTGTTCGGGGAGAAGATCAATCACCGGATACCGGGTGTCGGCACAGAATTCAGCAGAGTTCGGCTCGCCGGAGCACAAAACATGTCGGGCAAAGTCGATGACCATCACATGCATCCCCAGGCAAAGTCCAAGATAAGGAACCCCGGTTAGCCTGGCGTACCTGGCTGCCTTGATCTTCCCCTCTATGCCGCGATAGCCAAATCCACCGGGAACAACAATTCCCTGAACATCGCGAAGCAAGGCCTCGGCCCCTTCCGTTTCAAGGTCCTCAGAGTCAATCCAAACGATATCCACATCCCGGTCATGCGCCAGAGCCGCATGACGTAATGCCTCACGCACCGAAAGATAAGCATCCTTAAGCTGAACATATTTCCCCACAAGGGCTATCGGAAGCGACTCCTTGGGTCTCTTCATCCGCGTTACCATATGCCGCCACTCTTCCATATCCCGACCCGTCTCACAGAGGCCAAGCCGATCAACAATGAAATCACCCAACCCCGCCTCTTCCAGAATCAACGGCACTTCATAGATATTGGGAATGGTAACCAGCGGAATCACCGCCCTCCTCTCAACACTACAGAAAAGCGCGATCTTATCCCTGTGCCCTTCGGGTACCGGGTAATCGCTACGGCAGATAATCACATCCGGCTGAATACCAATAGCGCGAAGCTCCTTCACGCTATGTTGAGTTGGTTTTGTCTTCACCTCCTCAGAGGCGGATATATAAGGAAGAAGGGTTACATGGACATAGAGGACATTGCCCGGCCCGATATCATGGCGCATCTGCCGGATGGCCTCCAGGAAGGGTTGCCCTTCGATGTCACCCACAGTTCCGCCGATCTCACAGATCACTACCTGAGCCTGGCTTTCCTCGGCAACATCCAGTATGCGCCGCTTTATCTGGTCAGTGACATGGGGCACCACCTGGATGGTGCCTCCCAGGAAATCACCCTTCCGTTCCCTGCCGATAACTCCGCTGTAGATCTGCCCCGAGGTTACATTGGAGGCCTGAGAGAGGTTGACATCGATGAAACGTTCATAGTGCCCCAGATCAAGATCGGTTTCTGCGCCGTCCTCAGTTACAAAAACCTCCCCATGCTGATAGGGAGACATCGTGCCGGGGTCAACATTCAAATAGGGGTCCAGTTTCTGTGGGGATACAGTGAGGCCCCGGCTTTTGAGGATTCGGCCGATAGAAGCGGCAGCAATCCCCTTGCCCACTGAGCTAACAACACCGCCGGTGACAAAGATGTACTTTGTCATGAATTTCTCTCCCCTGCATCATAGCTAATGACAATCTTCGCTGTCAAGTGCTTTTACATATCCTTTATCCGCGGATTTCGTCGTTCTGGCGATGCTCCGAGACATCGTTACAGTGAAGAATTTTGGTGGAAACCCAAAAAAGCGGTTGACCAATGCAGTAAATTCTCTGCTTCGGGTATGCCCCTCCCCTAAGACCAAGGGATCAAGGGGGATGACTGTTTTGGCATCTCGCGCCTGTCAGGTGAGAGCACACATATAAATATCATTTTCGGATAGATAGGAGTTGGTTGACTTGGCCTGTAAAAATGGTGTAGATTCATTCCTATGGGATGGCATTCGGCCTCAATCGATATATCCGGCAGTCCGCTGACTGAGCAGATCGGAGACACCCAATGAGATGGAAGGTTCTCCCGCCTGCTCCGGCAGAACATCTATCTCTTTATGCCAACATTCCTTCGCTCCTTGCCCAGTTGCTGTACAATCGAGGCGTCACCGACCCCCGCCAGGCCGAACTCTTTCTCACCGCTGACAGGCAACTGGAAAATGATCCCCGTTTGCTCCCTGATATGGCAAAAGCGGTGGCCCGGATTATACGTGCGGTCCTGGGGGGAGAGACCATCGCCGTATTTGGCGATTTTGATGCCGACGGCGTCACGTCCACAGCTCTGCTGGTTCAAGGACTGCAGAAGATGGGGGGGAACGTCATCAGCTATATTCCCCACCGGGTGGATGAAGGGCACGGCTTGAATGTAGCCGCCCTCCAGAACCTGCACAAGCAAGGGGCAAGCTTGGTCGTGACCGTTGATTGTGGCGTCACCGCCTATGCCGAGGCAGAAACGGCCACTCAAATGGGACTCGATCTGATCATCACCGATCACCACGAAGTGACCGGGACCCTTCCCAGAGCCCTGGCAGTGGTCAATCCCAAGCGCCCCGACTCAGCCTATCCCTGCCGCGATTTGGCCGGTGTTGGCGTTGCTTTCAAACTTCTGCAAGCGCTTTTCCGAGCAACGGGCAGAGACGACCAATCGGACACTTTTCTCGACCTGGTAGCACTGGGAACGGTGGCCGACATGTCCCCGCTGCTGAGCGAAAACCGCTATCTGGTCAAGCAAGGCCTTGAAGCACTGAACATAACCAACTGCCTTGGCATCCGGGCGATGATCGCTTCCGCCGGGAAAGAAATGGGGCAACTCAACGCCGAAACCATATCCTATGTATTGGCTCCCCGCCTCAACGCTGCCGGCAGACTGGATCACGCCTCCGTCAGCTACGACCTTCTGATGACGAATTCCACCGAAAAGGCCCGCCAGCTCGCCGCAATCCTTGAGGCAAGGAACATCGAACGCCAGCAGATGACCAGCCAGTTTATGACGCTGGCTGAGCAGAAGCTTTCGCCGATTGATCCGGCTATTGCCCTCCTGATCGTCGATGACACTGAATTCCATGCCGGGGTCAACGGAGTGGTGGCCGGCAAACTGACGGATAAATACTATCGTCCGGCTGTGGTTATCGACGTGGGCGAAGAGGAGAGCATGGGAAGCGCTCGCAGCATCCCGGAGTTCAACATCGTTGCGGCGCTGGCCGAGTGCCAGGACTTGCTTTCCCACTTTGGCGGTCATGCGCGAGCAGCCGGTTTTGGAGTGACAAACAAGAATATAGATCCCTTGCGGCAAAGACTTCTGCAGATAGCCAAACGTGAGCTGACTGGCATTGACCTTCAGCCAACAATTAACGTCGATGCCGAGGTCTCACTGGCTGCTCTCGGCGGTAGAACGCTCGATCTCATCAGTCGGCTGGAACCTTTTGGGCAAGAAAATCCGTCTCCTACCTTTCTGAGCCGGGGGGTAAAGGTAGTGGGTTCCCGCCAGGTCGGTAGTGACGGCGAGCACATAAAGCTCAAGCTGAATGATAAAGGGACCATCTGGGATGCCATCGGCTTTGGCCTCAATTATCTCAATGAGGACAATCCGCCGCTGATCGATATTGTCTACAACTTGAAGCTGAACAAGTGGATGGGCAGAGAATCCCTTGAGCTTGAAATCCTGGACTTTGCTCCCAGTCAATAGCCATGCAGAGAAAATATTCCTTCACCCCGATTCTGGGCTGGTCCGTCAGCCGCTATGATAAATTCGAGACCTGCAAAAGGTGGTATTGGTACGATTACTACGCCAAGAAATACGATCGGGAAGTCTCCCCTCAGAAGCTGGATTCCCTGAGATCGCTCACCAGCACGCCGCTGGAGATCGGCAATCTGGTACACGACGCCATCGCCACACAATTGCATCGAATCAGAAAGAACACACCCCCTCAAAACACCGCCGAGGTCCTGGCCTACAGTTCCTATCTGGTCGATCGCGCCATCCTGAGCAAGACTTTCCTCGAAGTATACTACAAACAGCGGGATCAGATCGATGCAGCTGACCTTAAAAGCAAAGTGAAGGCCTGCCTTGAAAATTTCTTCCAAAGCCCTCGGTATCAGTGGCTGCTTCAGGACGATCATCCCCACCGAAGCGACTGGATCATCGAGCCCAACGACTTTGGCGAGGTCCGGCTGAACAACTTGAAGGCCTACTGCAAGGTCGACTTTCTTTTTCCAACCGCCGATGGAAAGCTCAACATCCTGGACTGGAAGACCGGCAAGATCGATCGAGACAAACACCTGCGCCAAATGACGGGGTACGTCCTGTATGCCAGGGACATCCTCAACGCCAAACCAGACCGCGTCAACCCGGTGATCGTCTACTTGGGTGAATCTTACGAGGAGCTAAACCATTCTTTCAACGAAAGCGATCTGGACGAATTCGCCGCACAGGTTAGCCGGGAAACGCAAGAAATGTATGCATACTGTAAAGACATAGCCCAGAATATCCCAAAACCGAAAGACTCTTTCCCAAAACACGTCAAAAGGCTGTGCGCCTACTGCAACTACCAGGAACTCTGTCAGGTTTAGGAAACCTCTGATCAACCCCCTGACCCCCACTCTTGGGGGAAGATAAGGAATTTAGGGGACACCCCCTTCGGCAAGCTCAGGGCAGGCTCTAAAACCCCGGCAGGAAGGGTCCTGCACCACTGAATCAAAGTTACCTTAGCCTTCCGACAACGCTGAAGCTATTATCAAAACATTTTCAGCAGTCTTCCGGTGACCAAAGTCACATCCTCATTCCCTACAAGTCAGTATCATTTCCTTAGATCATGTATGAGGGCTTATCTGGTCTACACGTTTGGCATAAAGCCGAGCAGCGCTGATCAAAGGGAGGACGATATGGATTACGAACTGTATGAGCGGGTTGATTCCTTCAGCAATGTGAAATGTCCCGATTGTGGAGAGGATCTGGCCTTGGAAATACGTCTTGAGAAGACGCACAAGCGGTTGAATGTCTGGCAAGAGGGGCTTTGCACCAATTGCGGCAATGGAGCCTTCTTCCCGTTATTGGAAGCCACCGTTGTGCTGGATGAGACATCAAGTCTGATACTGGCGAATTGAACCTGTGGCACGAGATGAACCATGAGTAATAAAATAGTCAAAAGCGATAACCAATGGAGGGCGACTCTGACGTCTCGCCAATATGCCATCACCAGACTCAAGGGGACCGAACCCGCTTTCTCGGGCGAATACTGGAACACAAAAGCGATCGGCAAATATCGTTGTGTCTGTTGCGGTAACGACCTGTTTAGTTCGGAGACCAAGTTCGATTCCGGAACCGGCTGGCCCAGCTTCTGGGCTCCGATCTCTGAGGAGAGTATCCTCACGACCCCTGATGAAAGCAGCGGAATGCTTAGAACCGAGATGATTTGCGACCGATGCGGGGCGCATCTTGGCCACGTCTTCGAGGACGGTCCCGCACCTACCGGACTGCGCTACTGCACCAACTCTGCCGCGCTGAAATTTGATGAAACGGCCAAGGAGTAATCCATGAATTCGAATAACACTATTGCCGATTCCCTCATACCGCCGATAGACATACATGCACCAACCCGAATCCAGACGGCCACGTTTGGAATGGGCTGATTCTGGGGCCCCGATTCCCGGTTCGGGAACATCAAAGGGGTGGTCCGGACCCGTGTGGGATATGCGGGAGGCACCACGGCTGCCCCTTCGTACCACAATCTTGGCGACCACACAGAGACAATCCAGATCGACTATGATCCGGCTCAAGTATCGTACAAAGAATTGCTGGACGTGTTCTGGAGCAACCACAACTGCAGACAACCGACATGGTCGCGACAATACGCATCCCTTATCTTCTTTCACAATGAAGAGCAAAGAAGATTAGCCCAGGATTCTCAAAGCCGTGAGTTCGCCAATTCAAAGAGCGACATCTTCAACCGAATTGTCCCCGCCACGTCATTCTATCTGGCTGAAGGGTATCATCAGAAATACTATCTACGCCACCACTCCCTTCTGGAAAACGAATACAAGGCCATATATCCCGTGGTGAACGATTTTGTCAATTCCACCGCCACCACACGCGTCAACGCTTATGTCGGAGGCCACGGGACACTCGCCTCGCTACAGGAAGAGATCGATATCCTCGGCCTCTCTCCGGAAGGCAGCGCAAAGCTCCTGGAAATCACGCGCAGACTGGCCAATTAACGGCAGGTTTCCCGCATCTCGATCTGCCGATGTGCGCCATAGCTCTTGATCCCACCGGACATATTTCGGGACTTAAACCCGTGCTGCAGAAGGGCACGGGAGGCATAGTACGAGCGTTGCCCTACCGCACAATAGGTCCGTATCTCTTTATCCGGCGCTAACTCCCCCATTCTGGCGCGGAGTTCTCCGAGCGGGATATTCACTGCCCCCGGAACGTGACCGGCACTGAATTCGGCCACCTCACGGACATCCAGAATCGTCGCCTCCGCCTTATCGATCTCATCCCAGTGGTTCACCGGGGCATCACCTCGAAGGGCATTGGCAGCAATCATACCTGCAATATTCACCGGATCCTTGGCTGTGCCGAATGGCGGTGCATAGCACACTTCGGCTTCCTCCAGATCGAAAACGGTCGAGCCCTTCTGGATGGCCATGGCGATCACATCGATGCGCTTCTCCACGCCCTCCTCGCCGACGGCCTGCGCCCCCAGGACTCTGCCGTCATCGGTTGAGAAAATAAGCTTGATCGTCATGGGTTTGGCGCCAGGATAGTAATTGGCATGATGGCCCGGATGAAGATAAATCTTTTCGTATTGAGCCGGCTTACCATGGATACCGGTTTGATTCAGCGTTTTCTCAGTGGCTCCGGTTGAGGCAACCGTCAGGTCAAAAACCTGACATACCGCCGTTCCTTGAGTTCCCCGAAATCTGGCATTGCGTCCCAGGATAACATCGGCTGCGATTCGTCCCTGACGATTGGCCGGTCCTGCGAGGGGAATGAGTGTCCACTCATCGGTAACAAAATCCTTCACCTCAACGGCATCGCCGACCGCCCATATCCGCTCGTCGCTGGTGCGCATTTGATCGTCGACCCGGATGCCTCCCCGCTTGCCAATCTCGATGCCCGCCGCCCTTGACAGACTAACTTCCGGACGAACACCAATGGCAAGGATAACCAGATCTGCCATATGCCTTGCGCCCGACTTCGTTGACACGGCGAGAGTGCCATCGGAATTCTGCTCAAATCCGGAGACAGCATCGCCGAGGCAAAGCGAAACACCTTTTTGAGCCAGGTGATTCTGGATAGGCACGGCCATCTCGGGATCAACCGACGCCATCACCTGCGGCAATGCCTCCACAATAGTGACGGAGAGACCCCGATTGACCAGATTTTCCGTCATCTCCATGCCGATGAAGCCGCCACCGACTACTACCGCGCGTCTTGCGTCTCTCTCATCGATCCACTGCCGTATCTGATGACTATCCGGGATCGTTCGAAGGGTGAGAATGCCGGGGAGATCAATTCCCCGTATTGGCGGTCTTATCGGCGCTGACCCCGGGGCGAGGACAAGCGCATCATATCTCTCCCGATAGACGTTTCCGCTTTTTGCATCTTTTACCTCGATCTCTCTTCTCTCCCGGTCAATAAGCTGGACTTCATTCTCCAATCGGACTTCGATGTTGAATCGCTTTCTGAACAGCTCGGGCGTTGCCACCAGGAGCGCTTTCTCTGTCTTGATCACGTCGCCCACATAATATGGCAACCCGCAATTGGCAAAGGAGACATAGGGACCGCGCTCAAAAATGATAATCTCGGCCCCTTCAGAGATTCTTCGCGCCCGGGCAGCGCAGGAAGCCCCCCCCGCCACGCCGCCGACGATCAGTATCCTCTTATGATTATCCAATCGACTTTCCGGTATACCCTGATTCATTTCATCGTCTCCTTTCCCGAGAACTTCCGGCCTGTGCACCCTTCAATCATTGCTCATCGTACTGTGCATCCTAATCTGTAGCGAAGCCGGTTGTCAAGTCCGGTTGCTACCCGGGTCGCATCACAATTGCCCGAAAAAACGACAAAAAAGGAGGGCCGTGGCTGCCCACTGCCCCCCTCAAATCAAACGGATAATTCTCCGATTACTGGAAGATCGGTATCGATTCAGACAGATCGAAACCCTGAGCCAAATCGATGATCACCGATATCGGCAAATCAATGCTGATCTCAACACAAGCGCCATCCCGACTCACATCCATATCTTTGAAAGCTGCAACCAGCGCCTGGGCATCCTCCGGAATCTCGATGGAACCGCTGCCCAGGAATTGCTGCAAAACAATACTTAAGAAGCCCTTGATGTTCTCCGCAGATTCGGTATCTGCAAAGCAAAGACGCAACTCTATGGGAAGCTCCTCGTCGTCCTTGTCCACTGTCAGCGAGACAGTCTCAAGATCGGCAAACATGGCTAGATCTATCGGCGCCTCCGATTCTAGGTCCTGCAGGCCATCCCCCATAGCTCCCGGGGGCACCGCCATCACCAGTTTCACCAGAGCCTTGCCAAGGTCATTATATGCTTTCAGCAACGGGCCTGTGATGGCTGGCTGTTCGCCTTTTTGAATGTCCAAAACGTCCTTGACTGCCAGCATTGAACCAAAAACCAATCCATCATCGCCCACGAAAGAGAATCCCATTTCCTGAGACGGATCAGTGTAAATCTGGAAATCCTTGTAGGTGATGGTGCTGAGCGGCTCATCCGCCGCTGATTCGATGAGCGCCATTAAACCCTCTTTATCCTTGATCCCTTTAACCACCAGTCCCAAGTAGCCCTCGTCGCCAATCCCTTCTTCCGACGAACCTACAGCCTGCGCCATGCTTGAGATATCAGCAAACAGCACTCCTTGTGCGGAATTCCCCCCAACCATCTCCGAGAGATCATCATAGGTTTGAGGGATTTCGAGTTCCTCTTTGGGCAGCGAGTTATAGAACATAGAGAGGTCCTGATCTTCCAATAGCTGTGCCATGTCGATATAAACCAGCATATTGGCTTTCTGGGGAATCAATTTCAGAGGAGAAATTGCCTGTGCTGATGTTTCGTTTGACGATTTTTCATTTTCGTCATCGCCACCGCAGCCGAAGCTTGCGAACAACGAGACAAGCAGTATCAAGATGAGCAGAGCAGGCGTCTTTCGTAGCATAGTGACTCCTTCCTTAGCAATCCATTCCACCATTGAATCTAACAACCGCATTGAGGGTTGTCAAGGTAACATTCGTACTATAGCAACCCAACGCCTAAACTGCCTTCGGATCCTCAATCAGCAAATTCCCGACGAGCAGCTAACGAATGATCCGAGTTGGTACGGCCCTTGACCTTGAAAACGGTTTTGGCGCGCCTGGGTAGGCAAACACTGGATTTTCTCTCTAAGGTCAACGGCTGTCCGGCTCAGCCTATTCTAAGAACTGAATTCATCAAAATCAGCACTTCAAGACAAACCGATCTCGCTTTCTGAGGGAAGGGGAGAGGGCGACTTGTCCGTATCCTCCGCCTCCGGCAGGGCCTGCATACTGAAACCCAGATATTTGTGCCACTCCGGAGGGGCATGACAGGGGTAAACAATATTGTGATTGCTGACAGGAGGTTGAAAAGGCTTTTGCAGGAGTCTCATGTTAGCTTGCCTCGGCGTGCGTCCCGCCTTGCGCTGATTACAGCTCTTACAAGCGCTGACGACATTCTCCCACGTGTGCTCGCCGCCTACATAACGCGGGACCACATGATCCAGCGTTAGCTCACGAGTCTGCTTGCCACAATATTGACAGGTGAAGTGATCGCGCAGAAAAATTCCACCTCGTGTCAGTCGCGCTTTGGGACGTGGCCGCCGGACATTATGAGACAGTCGGACCACCGAGGGCGATATCATCGAGAATGAGGCGCTCCGAACTACGCTCGAGTTGTTTTCAGTAACTTCGGCCCTGCCATTGAGCACCATCCCAATCGCCCGCCTGACCTGACAGACATTCAATGGCTCGTAGTTCTGATTGAGAATCAGCACGGGTTCGTTTAGCATCACTGGGTTACTCCTCGAACCGATTGATTTTACCAAGAATGAAAGCAGCATTGCAAATAGAAGTCTCGTCCAACATGCTCCTAGATACTGAGGTCGGATGGTAATAGTGGACACTAAACCATTCATGCTGCCAGTTGTCTGGCATAGAAGTTTTGTTTCTTGACAACCACGCAACGACGGCGTAGCAGTGGTCGCTTTCTGGTTTTTGCCATCCATAACGCTGTAGAATGTGATAACGGGAGCAGACATCAATCCGCATGGAGGTTACTCGTGAAGAATGTAGAGATTTCGGTGAGCGGGGATACTCTCACTATCAAGGTTGCCCTGTCTCAGGAATTCGAGCCATCGTCTGAGAAGTTCACACAGATCAGGATTGGCAGGGAGACTTATGATCGAATAAGGGTCATATCTGCGACTTCGGGTGAAAGCATCACCGAAGTGATCACCAGAGCATTGGATGTTCTGGATGCCACTGGCGATGAGTTGCCGCCGGAATCCAAGGAAGCTCTCAATCAGCCCAGAGAGGAATCTGTTACGAATCCACCACGCAATCTTCACAATGTGGTGCCCCCGATTGAGGAAGCTTCAAATTCAGAGAGCACTCTTGATTCTAGCTATTGGGGAAATTCGGCTATTGAGGAACTGCTGAGGCGGCGCAAGAAGCAGATGGGAACTGGTGAGGAACAAGATGGAGAAGTCTGAGAGCGATCTTTGCAAATCGACTTTTAGCCTCGGTTGGCATCCAAGTGGCAATCCTGAAATGGGTTGACCGGCATAAACTCTGGCGGCGGCTCAATTCGGACGATATGTTCCATCATGTCAATAATGCTCGCTATTTAGAACTCCTTGAAGAAGGACGATGGGTTTTCTTCGAACAAAATCGTAGTTCCGATGAATGGCCTCAGGGGATTGCTATTGTTGTAGTCAATATAAACATCAACCATAGACGTCCGGCCACTTTTGGTGACATCTTAGAAGTACGAACCGATATATCCGATCTTGGGGCTAAAAGGAGTGTAATTCATCAGGAGATAATACTGCAAGGTGCGGAGTCTATCGTTGATGACGCAGATGTTACTTTCGTCATCGTGGACTCCAAAACGCAACAAACACTCCCTCTTGAGAATGGTTTAGCTTCGGGCAGTACATTTGAGAAACAAGGGTTTTCGGACATAAACTCGGGCGACGTGTAAATTTCGGAGTTATGCCATCAGTTACATAGGGATGCGCATCTAATTCAAAGAGGTAGCCAGAGCAAGATTGTGGCCGGACTGCTTCTTCAGAGTAAAACATCCACTATCCCTCAGCAAACCGGCCGCCGTGACGGCCAAATCGGCCACCCTTGTTTAAAGCCCAAACAGGCGTAGAGACCTCTTGCTACAATTCAACCCGGCTTCCCTCCCTTCTTTTGATAGTCTTTACTGCTGGCGGCTTGAAATCAGGTGCGTCCTTGGAAATGTCCCGGATATCCAAATCAGAGCCTTCCTGTTGATGGATGGCCAAATCTGCCAAATGCATTCTCGCGCCACCCTGGCCGGACAGATCCTCGTCCTGAAAGAAACGGTCAATAACCCAGTCTCTGAGATCGCCGACCACTTCTCTCCCCTCCCTGACGGATGGCTTCTCTATACATAGCCCATCGACCAGATGGTCTCGCCAATACACTCTTCTCCGGTAGGCCCCCTTTTCTCCAGAGGCCTAAGGTCATTGATGAATGCGTCTAATTCCTGCCGGGCACTTCCATCATCAGGATAGTCTTTCCACCTCCGGACTTTCTGGAAAAACAGCGCCTCAGTGCCCTCGTTTCGCCGCGCGGATGTTGCGGCGACTGCCCTTCGACTTTGATCTCTTCGGCCCCTGATAACCCGAGTCTGGCGTCGAACTGGAGAAATTCGGCGAGCGTTTCGGCTGCTCCTCCGCCTGCGTGACACGAAGGGTCCTGCCTTTGAACTCGTGGCCGTTAAACTTCTCAACAGCCTTGGAAACAGCATTCCCCTCGGTGTACTCCACAAAGGCGAAGCCCCTGATACGACCGGTATCACGGTCGGTCGGCAGGAATACCTCGACGATCTGACCCGCTTCAGCAAAGAGGGCCTCCAGGTCACTCCGAGTGGTCTCGTAGCTCAAATTTCCGACATATATTTTTGCCTTAATGGTGTCCTCCTCATTAGTTAAGATGTTCTGGCAATCACTGGCTCTCCATGATTCCGGGTGGTATGGTTTCCAGAAATATCGATCCGGTATTCTTCTACTTTGGAGCCACCCTCCTCAAACTCCGGTACGCCGACTCAGGGCTGAGAAATACTGAACTCACTTATTGCCCACAGGCTTGGGGGTTGCAGCCTGCTGCTTCAGTTGCCGCTGCTTTGTGGCTTCCACTTGTTTTGCATCCTTCTGGCGATTCCCTTTAGCCTTGTCCTTCTTGCTCTTCTTGTCGCCCATTAAATGACCTCCTTTCCGATGTTGGTTCGTTGAATTTAGCCGCAAGGGTGGTCTGGCCACATGTGATGGCCTCTACCCTGCTCTATTCCGGGGTCAATGTTCGGCATATCCAGCTTTGGGACTAGGCACCAACCTGCCATCAACAGATCAAACTCTCTATATTGTCATTATAACAGCGCGTCATCTTTCAATCATCCCCCATTGATCAAATCCTTCCCATATCCTCGGAGATCATTCTTGAAAGCGATGCTTCGTCCTTGATCTCCATGCCGCTTCTTCTTTGGAGAAACGTCCTCGCTGGCCCCCTCGGATTCGGTCGCTGGTTCTGTTCTCACATGGAATCCCTGTTTGGCATCCATTTATGTAAATGTAGCTACTTTCCGAAAGTGACCAAAAGCCCTTTTTGTCTCATCCTGATAGTGATCGATATGATCGTAAACCTTAAAAAAGCGGGTCCCCGTCAAGCGGTTTAGTCCCCGCCTTGACTAGGCCAGTCACAGTCTCGCATTAAAGGAGCTGACGAACGAATCAACAAAGCCGAACCCAAATTGAAAGCCGGGCCGCCTGTAAAGGTTCAGGTGGGCGCAAAGATGGATTGACTATCCTGTCGAAAAGACAAGGCGGACAACACCTTCGAAATATCTACTACAGGGATTGAAGGGATCACAGAGGCCTTTGTTTGACTATGTGGAAGCCGGAACCTTTGGCGATCAGAGAGAAGGATATTTCCGATATCAGTTGAGCACTGACCCAACTTCCGCAGCTTGAACTGCCGCTGGCTGCCGGGAGCAAGCAGGAGGAGAATACTGAGGTTCTGCCTATCGTTACATTTGGTGGAGCTGGGGGGACTCGAACCCCCGACCTTTTGACTGCCAGAGTAACGAGGGGTATGTACATATCTCTCTTGCGAGGGGGTCAAATGACACCGACCGAGTTGAGGGAGCTTCTGAGAGGGCTGGTGAATGAAGGAATGGGCTTTCCGGATGGGCTGACGGTTAAGGATGTGGAGGACAAGTTTTTGAGGGGTAAGGGTGGTAAGCTTGCGAGAAGTACACGGGTACAGTACGAGTGGATGTTCGGGAAGCTGGCGGAGCGGGGTGCTTTGTGGCCACGAAATGCAGGTGACGTGAATGAGTTTTTGGGGGTGAGCCGCGATGCTCTTGGTGATCGTTCTGTGCTTCAGTTGTTTAAGTGTTTACGGGCGGTAAGTGGTTATTGTTCGAGGACATACGGGTGGGCTGATGTTATGGAGAATGTTGAGAGACCAAGGGTTTTGCATAAGCGAAGGCGGTATTTTGATGAGGTTGAGTTAGCGGCAGTTATAGGGGCGTGTAGGGATGAGCGTGAGAAGGTGCTAATTTTGGTTTTGCTGGATTCGTCGGCGCGTATTGGTGAAGTGGCCCGGCTTCGAACTTCGGATTTAGGCAAGGACTATTTTGTTGTTGTGGGTAAGACCGGTGAGCGTCGGTATCGGTGTGATGAGCGTTTGGTGAGTATGATGAGGCGTATTTCGTGTAAAGGTGTGGTCTTCCCGAAAAAGGTTTGCGGGTCTTGTGATCGGTATGTTAAGCCTATTCAGCCGAGTCGGTCTGATGGGTTGTCAAGTCAGGTGAAGCGGATAATGGAACGAGCAGGTTTGAAGGGTGAGAAGCTCGGTCCTCATACGTTGAGGCATACAGCGGCATCTATTGTGGCGAGGGAAACGGGGTCGGTTTTGGCGGTAAGAGCACTTCTTCAACATGATAGTGTGAAGACTTCGGAAATGTACATTCATGATGCAGATAGTGTGGTTCAACAGCGGGTTTCGCCTTTGCGTCTGTGTGGTGTGAAGGTAAAAGAGCTTGAGGGTTTACCTGGTTTGGGTGTGGTGGATGGAGCGGTGGTGTCCGTCGATGAGGAAAGCGAGGGTAAGCGGGAATTTGTGTGTCGGGTTGAGGAGTTGCTGCCGCATGCTCCTGAGGGTGTGGTGATTCGTCCGGGGTTAAGCACAGAGGATTTAGAGCTTATCCGGTCAGGTCTGGTAGCTTTGATGGTTCAGAACGGTGAGAGTGGGAGTGGTGTGAAGTCTGTGCAGTTGATGCGTCGGATGCTCCGGCGTCGGGTTTAAGTGTTCTGCCTGGGTCGGTCGCTGTTTGAGGGGACAGCGTGGCTCTGAGTAAGTTTAAGGAGGTGTCTGTGTGGGTTCACGTAGACGGTTCAAGGCGCGAACGAGCACACAGAAGGTAAGTCGGAATGCGTACCGTGCGACCGGTAGGATTCTGAGGGCGGCGAAGGAGCGAGGTCTTCTTGTGGATGCTCGTCAGGTATATGAGGAGCAGCTGCACAAGCGGTTGGCTCGGTGGTGAGTGGGAAATAAATTTGGAGGTTGTTGGTTATGAAAGATGGTGGGATTATAGGTTCGGTGTTACTGGCGTTTATTGCGGTGGTGATCATAATGAATCTGATTCCAAGTCTTGTTGACACGAATGCCGTGGTTCAGGCAGATGCAGATGCGAGTGAGCTGACCAAGATGGCTTCTTCGATGGGGGAGTGGATGCTGCCGCTTGGTGGTATAGTGGCAGCTGGTTTTCTGGTGTTTCGTCAGGTCAAGCGTTAGTGGTGTTGGGTGCGTGTGTCTGGACTGGACTGAATGCGGGAATCGGCGGGCTTTTAGCTTCGAGTAAATAGTCCGAGTCCTTACGGACTGATGTTCCTGGTAGAGGGGTAGCATTGAGGGGTGCTGCCCCTCTTTTTTTTGTCCCTCAGGATCTGGAGCAAGAGTTTTTGGGAGAGGTAGCTGGTTCGGGTCAGCTACCCCTCCCGAAGTGTGGAGGAGAGGAGCTTATCTGGGTGCGATAGGGTATGAGGGATAAGCAGCCGGCGTACAGAGAGGGCAGTGTTTCCTCATGTTGATGGAGTGAAGGTGTTTGAGTTCGTTAAAAGCGGCTTTGGTTCCTTCCCTGGTGTTCGGGAAAGAGTGAGTGATAACGAGGGTAGCGGTGTTTCCTTCGGCAAGAGCCTTAGAAACGATCTGTGAACCGATTCCCTGCTGGTAGAGCTCCATCCGTTTGTCGATGGGGAGCCTGGTGAGAGCGGTGTAATGCTGCCTGGTGCCTTTGTAAGGGTGTTTGAAGTGAAGTGTAAATACAGTGAGTGCTTTCTCTGACATGAGCTTTTCCTCCTTCTTTCTCGCTGCCGAATTTTTTGAGGTTTTTTCCTCACCCAAGAGGAAAAGCGGCCTGTGGCATGCTGTCAAGGGAACCCTCGCAAGCGCCCTTGACAGCTATGCTAAACAGGTCGCTAAAATATCAGTCGGAAAAAACCTCAACGTTCTCCTCAGTTTGTTGATGAGGTGTTTGAATCGAGCGTGAGTCGAGATGAGTGAGGGGGTGTGAGTGTGAGTGTGAATGATCTGTCCTTGACAGGGGGAAAGCCACGGGCGGCGGGTGTGGCTTCCCCCGTCAACAAAAGAGAAAGTGAGGTTCTCCGGGTGGTGTGGTTTGAAGGTGAATCAAGAGGTGCTGAAGGTTATCCGAGGTGTGAAAGTCGGTCTGTTGGTCATCCTGGAGGCTCGTTTTTAGGGTGATGAGGGTGTTGCAGAAGACTTTTGAAGCTGGGAGGCTCTGAGAAGGCCAAGAGGGCTGTTTTCTGAAAAGGCCTGAGGAAAAGGGTCTGGTGCGGTGAGTGGTGGACAAAAACAGGGCGTTACGCTGGCCTGGGAGCTATGTTTAGAGGGTGGCAAGAGAGAGAATAAGAGAGAAAAGAAGCAAAAGAGAGAACAAGAGAGAGAATACTTACATGATCATATCTTCACTTGTCCTATTACCAATGAGAATATATATAGAATATCTCTATATATATATGAGAATACTAAAGCGTTAGGTGTGTTGATTTGAAGTGAAGAGGGGATGGAGGAACGGTTAAGGCAGCCGAAAGAGAGCGTAAGCCAGCCCGGGAATCAGCCAGGGAATAAGCCAGCCCGGGAATCAGCCAGGGAATAAGCCAGCCCGGGAATCAGCCAGGGAATAAGCCAGGGAGGAGCGTTGGAGGGCGTGGGAACCTCGGTAGCAATGGGCCCGGTACTGATTCACTATTGCGAGTGTACAGTGGTTTGTGGTAAAATATGCGTGCCTGGCGGGAATCTGGTGGAGCTGGGGGGACTTGAACCCCCGACCTTTTGACTGCCAGTCAAACGCTCTCCCAATTGAGCTACAGCCCCACGGATTCAGATTATACCCTGCCAACCCCAGAATGTCCACCACTTTTGCCAATTCCCTGCCGCCAAGCACCAGTCTTTCTCCTAAGGATCAATCAGCCCCTTCCAAAATACCTACGGCTATCGTTCCGGGACCCAGATAGCTTCCGATCACCGGGCCGATCCGGCTCTGGATGATCTTGTCCCTGCCCACAACAGGAACAAGCCTTTCAGTTAATGCAGCCGCTTCATCCGGGGCAGTACTGTGAAGGACGGTGATATCTCTGATTGCTTTATATCCCTGCACGATTTCAAAAACCCGGTTGATGGCCTTTTTCCGGGTGCGCTCCTTTCCATATGGATGCGCCTCTCCATCGCGGACACACAGAATCGGCTTGATACTGAGCAGGGTTCCCAGAAGGGCCTGCGCCTTGCCGATTCGTCCGCCTTTGTGCATATACTCCAACGTATCAACCGTTCCGAAAAAATGCGCCCGGTCAATTGCCTTGTTTGTGGCCTCGACCACTTGATCGATACTGGCCCCTGATTTCGCCAATCTCGCCGCCTGGATGACCACAAGCCCCAAACCCATCGAACAGGAAAGCGAATCGATCACTTCGATCCGGCTCGTCTTCTGAACAGCAGTCCGCCCCAGGAGCGCCGAATTATAGGTGCCGCTGAGCTTTTGAGAAATATGGATGGAAACGATTCCCTCGCCTTTGGCCTGAAGATCCTGGTAGACGCCTATGAAGTCAGCAGGAGAGGGTTGAGAGGTAGTGGGCAGAACATCGCTTTGCCTGAGTTTGTCGTAGAATTGATCGGCCGTCAGATCTATTCCGTCAAGATAGCTCTCTTTTTTGAGGCTTACCGTAAGCGGAACAACCGTTATTTCCAACGCCCGTGCCAATTCAGTGGGGAGATCGGAAGTGCTATCAGTTACAATCCGGACTGCTATGGGATACCTCCCTACTCCACTGAAATGATATAGGCATAATGAGGCTGGCCTCCGAAGACAACCTCGACTTCGAGGTTGGGGTATTGGGACCGAATAGGGTCGAACAGTTTCTCCGTGTCGGCCCAGCCAACACTTTCCCCATAATAGACTGTCATGATCTCGCCATCTTGAACACGCATCTTCTGAAGGAGCTTCTGAAGAATATCCTCTAGAGCATATTCCGCCACGGTTAGTTCTTCATCCACAAACCCGATCACCTGATCTTTCTTCACGGTCATGTCCCTGTATCGCATCGATCGAACCGCAGTAGCGATATACCCGGTACGAACAGTGGAAAGGCTTTCTGTCATCGATTTTGTGTTGCCCTCAAGATCGGTTTCAGGATTAAACGCCATCAAAGCCGCGATTCCCTGAGGGATTGTCCTGCTGGGAATCACCACAATCTTCTTTTTCGTCAAACTGCCTACCTGTCTAGCAGCAGCCAGGATATCCGGATTATTGGGGAGGATGATCACTTCATCTGTAGGCACGGATTCGACTGCACGAACCATCTCCTGAACGCTGGGGTTCATGGTCTCGCCACCGGCGATAACCTGCGTTGCACCCAGACTGCCGAATACCTGGACCAGACCATCGCCGGAGACGACCGGCACAGCAGAGACTTTCCCCAGATACTGGCGGGTCTTTCCGCTCTGGGCAGCGACGAACTCCCGGTGCTGGTCTTCCATATTGTTGATCTTGATCTGTTTGAGCGTTCCCACGGTGATCCCATAGCTGATGGCAGCTCCGGGGTCAAAAGTATGCACGTGAACACGCGCTGTGGTCTCGTCCCCAACCACCAGGAGAGAGTCACCGATTCCACTCAGCGTTTCCCTGATCTGGTTCAGATCGATAGCCTCGCCATGGATGAGAAACTCTGTGCAGTAACCATAGGTGGGCTTTCCCTCTCGTGGCTGAGCGAGGATGGCACTGGGCTGCCGTTCAAGGATAGAATCCTCTGCCTCTATCTCCTTGCCCTGGAGATAGAACAGCAACCCTTCGAGAATCAGCGCCAAACCCTGTCCTCCCGCATCCACCACCCCCGATTCCTTCAGCACAGGCAAAAGATCCGGCGATCTGATCACTGACTCCTTGGCCTCCTTCACGGCAGCTTCCATGATCAACCTCAGATCATAATATCCTGCGTATGATGTAGCCTGCGCCACTTCAGAGGCCTCGCGGATAACAGTCAGCATGGTGCCTTCGGCAGGTTTGCTCATGGCATCATAGGCGGCACGCGATGCCTTGACCAGCGCCTTGGCCATATCCATGCCGGTGAAGGACTTCTTTTCCTCCAGGCCCTGCGCGATACCCCGGAACACTTGCGAGAGGATCACTCCACTGTTTCCCCGGGCACCCATCAGCGCACCTTTAGCCATAGCCTGCGCCACAGCTGAAGCATCATTATCGGTGCACAGATTGGCCTCCGCCATCGCTGATTGCATGGTCAGAAGCATATTGGTGCCGGTGTCACCATCGGGAACGGGGAAGACGTTGAGCGCATTTACGGCCGGAGCGTTATTGTTGAGGAGATTGGTGCCGGTTCTAAACATTTCCCGGAGATGCTTTCCACTCCAAGAGTCCTTCTGTCTAATCACCATCGCAACCCCTATATCCTGTTTGCTAAGCTGCTGAATTTATGGTATCCTTGTTGAGTGAATTCTACAGGAAAGTAGTCACTTAGTCAAAGGAACAATCATGAAGTGTGAAGTTTGCGGAAAAACCCTCCAGTTCGGGCATAACATCAGCCATTCCAATCGCCACACCAAAAGGAAATGGCTGCCTAACATTCAAAAAGCCTCACTTATGATTGATGGCGAAAAGAAGCAAATCAGCATCTGCACACGGTGCCTTCGCAGCCAGTATAAGGTCCGTGCTTAGCTAACGCCACCAATCGCATTCCTCATCCTTTTCATCGTCTGGGCAACGGGCTCTCTGGCGTTGAAAATGGCGCTACCTGCGACGATTACGGTTCCTCCGGCTTGAACAACCCTGGGAGCGATATCGGCATTGATTCCGCCATCCACTTCTAGTTCCGCGCCGATCTTCCTTTCATCCATCAGGCTTCTCAACCGGGCGATCTTATCCAACATCTCTCCAATGAAAGCCTGGCCACCGTATCCCGGGTTTACCGTCATCACCAGAACCAGGTCTAGAAAAGGCAGAATCTCGGTGACTGCCTCCAGCGGGGTAGACGGATTGAGGGAAACGCCTGCTTTTACACCCAGCTCTTTTATCCGCGCCACGAGACGATGCAGATGAGTGCATGCCTCGACGTGAACAGTGATGATATTCGCACCAGCCTGAGCAAAATTATCCACCTGTCTTTCAGGGGACTCGATCATCAGGTGGACATCCAGCGGAACCGACGTGTGCTTGCGGATCGCCTTCACCGTCTCATGGCCAATGGTTATCGGCGGCACGAAGTGGCCGTCCATCACATCAACGTGGATATAGTCTGCCCCGTATTGGGTCACCTCTTCAACAGCCGCTCCTAGCGAGGCGAAATCTGCCGAGAGGATGGAGGGGGCCAGCTTGACCTTCTCAGACATCCAGAATCTCCTTGGCGCTCTTGAGAGCTTGAGAAACCTGCCTGGAAGCAGTGCCCCCATGAATATCGCGTGCAGCGATAGAGGCTTGCACACTGATCGCGTAAACGTCGTCCTCAAAAAGTTCTGAGAACCTCTGATACTCAGCAAGGGAGAGGCCCGCCAGAGTCTTGCCCTGCTCAATGGCATGGCGAACCAGGCTGGCCACAACACCATGCGCCTCGCGGAAAGGCATTCCTTTCTTGACCAGATAGTCGGCCAGATCGGTAGCCAGAGAAAAGTTTTCACCAGCACATTGCGCCGTGCGTGCTGAATTGACGGCCAGGGTTTTGACCATTCCGGTAAAAACCTCCAGCGTCGCATGCAGGGTATCCACCGTATCGAAGAAGCCCTCTTTATCCTCCTGCAAGTCCCGGTTGTAGGCTAACGGCAGGCCTTTCATCGTCGTCAGGATGGCCATCAGATTGCCATAGATACGCCCGGTTTTGCCGCGCGCCAGTTCGGCCACATCGGGATTCTTCTTCTGCGGCATTATGCTGGAGCTGGTGGCATAGGCGTCATCGATCTCAATGAATCCGAATTCCGCCGAAGACCACAGGACCATCTCCTCCGCCAGACGCGAGAGATGCATCATAGTGAGGCTGGCCGCCGCCTGGTATTCGATGACAAAATCGCGGTCGGAGACGGCGTCCAGGCTATTGGCACTGATTCGACTGAAACCCAGCTCTTTGGCCACCATTTCGCGATCGATGGGATAGGGAATACCGGCCAGCGCTCCGCTGCCCAGGGTCAGAACGTCGGCTCGTTTCAAGCAGTCGCCAAAGCGCTCAACATCACGCTGCAACATCTCGAAATAGGCCAGAAGATGATGCGCCAGCAAGATCGGCTGAGCCCGCTGCAGGTGAGTATAGCCGGGAATGATCACTTCTTTGTTGGATTCGGCCAAATCGATCAGAACTCTTTGAAGCCCCTTGATCCGTCCCACGGTTTCGGAGATCGCCTCTTTGGTGAAAAGGCGCATATCGGTGGCGACCTGATCATTGCGAGAGCGAGCCGTATGAAGCTTCCCCGCCACATCGCCGATCACCTCGAAAAGGCGGGTTTCAATGTTCATATGGATATCTTCCAGCGAGGGATCGAACTTGAACTGCCCGCGTTCGATCTCCTCAGCTATGGAAGTAAGCCCTCTGGCGATGGACTCCGCTTCCGCTGGTGTTATGATCCCCCCTTTGGCCAGCGCCCTGGCATGGGCAATCGAACCGGCGATATCCTGACGATACAATCGCTGGTCATAAGCAATAGAGGCTGTATAGTCCTGAACGGCCTTTTCGGCGTCCTTTTGAAAACGCGAGCGTAGCGGCTTCATTTGCTGCTTATTATGGCATCAATCTATGATTGGGGTCAAGTGGAACTCGGACGGTCCGACGATTGGCTGTCCGTCCGCTTCCCGATTCGTCAACTTTCCTTTTCTGTGCTCTGGCTCTCCAGCCAGGTCTTCCAATCCTCGGTGGCCTTTTGCAGTCCACTTCCGGCCTCTGTCTGGCCGAGAACATCCATCCTTTCCAGACATTCCCGCAGCTCTTTCTGCTCTTTCAAAATCGTCCTAATGACGTCGGCAACCGGGTCAGGGAGCCGGCCATGCTCCAACTCGGGGACGGCCTCCAGGTGCTGCGTCACAACTTTGCCGGGGACGCCGACCACCGTTGCCCCGGGGGGAACGAGTTTAACCACCACTGAGCCCGACCCGATACGCGCATCATCGCCCACCGTAATGGAACCCAGAACAATCGCACCAGAGCCAATCACTACCCGGTTGCCGATAGTCGGGTGCCTCTTTTTCTTTCCCAGACTGGTGCCACCCAGAACGACTCCCTGATAGATCAAAACATCATCGCCGATCTCTGCCGTCTCCCCAATCACCACTCCCGAACCGTGGTCAATGAAAAAGCGTTTGCCGATCTGGGCTCCGGGGTGGATTTCGATGCCGGTCAGAAAACGACTGCCGTGCGAAAGCAATCGGGCAAGAAAATAAAGATGGTGCCGCCAGAGAAAATGAGCCACTCGATGACCCCACAGGGCATGCAATCCGGGATAGCAGAAGAGGATTTCGGCTGTGCTTCTGGCCGCCGGATCCTTGCCTCGAATGGTGCGGATGTCCTCACGCAAGGTCTTAAGCACCTTCTTTGCCCTCCTTTATCCGCCCGTCTGGAAGAGCCACGTGGATAAATAGCGCTCTCCGGTATCGGGCAGGATCACTACAACCAGTTTGCCCTCGTTTTCCGCTCTCCTGGCCATTTCTATAGCTGCCCAGGTTGCAGCCCCGGAAGAGATGCCGGCCAGTATCCCCTCTTCTTTAGCCAGTCTCCTGGCCATATCTCCGGCCTCATCGTTTCCCACCGAAACGATTTCATCAATCAGGTCCCGCCTGAAAACTTCGGGGACAAAACCAGCGCCGATGCCCTGAATCTTGTGCAGTCCGGCCTTTCCCCCGGATAGAACCGGCGAACCCGCCGGTTCTACGGCAATGGCTTTGACCTGCGTCTTTTTCGCCTTGAGAACCTCGGCCACACCGGAGATGGTCCCTCCCGTCCCTACCCCGGCCACCACGATATCCACTCTGCCTGCAGTATCGCGCCATATCTCCTCGGCAGTGGTGAGGCGATGGATTTCCGGGTTGGCCGGATTCTTGAACTGCTGGGGCATGAAATAGCCCGGATTGGCGGCCACAAGTTCTTCTGCTTTTCTCACCGCTCCGGTCATTCCCTCGACGCCGGGGGTAAGCACCAGTTCAGCCCCAAAAATGGAGAGGAGCTGTCTTCGTTCCACAGACATGGTATCCGGCATAGTCAGGATCAGTTTGTATCCTCTGGCAGCGCAGACAAAGGCCAGAGCAATGCCGGTATTCCCGCTGGTCGGCTCAACGATAACGGTATCCCTTTTGATCAACCCCTTCTCCTCAGCATCGACGATCATGGCCACCCCAATCCTGTCCTTGATGCTATGGGTCGGATTGAAGGACTCCAGCTTCGCCACCACCTCGGCCCTCGCTCCGGCGGTGACATGATTCAATCTGACCAGAGGGGTATTGCCGATCAGTTCGGTGGAATCCTTGGCAATGCCTCGTGTGAGCCTAGGCATCGCGGTTGTTTTATAATAATGCACTTTGGCGGATTTCGAAGCTGCATTGGTATCCATATGATTCCTTCTGCACTGTTGATCAGGTGAGTCATGATAGCAGAGGAGCCGTGCAGTGTCAATCAAAATATTACAGTAACCCGGCAGGGGGAATCCTGCACCACTTGGGATTGCTCAGGAAAATCATACTCACATTCAGAAGGGGGTATCCCCTTCGATAGACCACCTATCTCAACGGGATGCCCCCTTCGAATAGTGCTTGACTACAATTTGTAGATCTTCTAGTCTGACACTACGGTCAGCTTTCCATCCTTGTATTGCACGATATGGCCTACGTTGCTGTGAACGCCATTGGCCTGAATG
>JAQTRE010000021.1 GCA_028711995.1 Dehalococcoidia bacterium
GGCGTGACCAACGCGTCGAAATGCTCAAAGGCTTGGTCGAATTCCTGCCGGATCAGCGTGCGAACCTTTTGCGCCTTCAGATAGTAGGCGTCATAGTAGCCGGAGGAAAGCGCATAGGTGCCCAGCATGATGCGCCGTTTGACCTCAGGACCGAAGCCATATTGCCGGGTTTTTCCCAGCGCTTCCCACATACTCGCGGTATTCTGGAAGGAGTATCCGTACTTGACGCCGTTGTATCGGGCCAGGTTTGCCGAGGCTTCCGAAGGAGCGATGATATAGTAGACGGCCAGAGCGTATTTGGTGCTGGGAAGGGAAGTCTCCTCGATGATGGCCCCTAATTGCTTGAGTTTGCCGATGGCGGTTCGAATCGCCTGCTCTACGCCCGGCTGCATTCCTTCGACGAAATACTCCTTCGGCACCCCCATGCGAAGACCTTTGAGATCGGGAATCAGCGACTTGGTGTAGTCGGGCACGGGTTGCGGGACTGAAGTCGAATCCCTTGGATCGTGGCCGGAGATGGCATTCATCACTAGTGCCGCATCGGTGACATCTTTGGTGAGCGGGCCGATCTGATCCAGGGAGCTGGCGAAAGCAATCAGCCCATAGCGGCTCACGCGTCCATAGGTTGGCTTGAACCCAACAACGCTGCAGAAGCTGGCCGGTTGGCGGATGCTGCCTCCGGTATCGGAGCCGAGGGCGAATATTGTTTCATCTGCAGACACGCCTGCCGCCGATCCTCCGCTCGATCCTCCGGGCACTCGATCCGGATCCCAGGGGTTTCTGGAGGGATAGAAGGCAGAGTTCTCGGTGGAAGACCCCATAGCGAACTCATCCAGGTTTCCCTTGCCCACCATGACGATGTCTTGGGAATTGAGCATCTCCACAACTGTGGCATCATAAGGCGGAATAAAATTTTGAAGCATCTTCGAAGAACAGGTGGTGCGAGTGCCTTTGGTGCACATGTTGTCTTTGATGATCGCTGGTATGCCGGTCAAAGGTGTGGCCTCCCCGTTCTTGAGCCGCTGATCGGCCTTTTGAGCCTGGCTCAAGGCCAGGTCGGCGGTGACGGTGACAAAGGCGTGGAGTTTGTCCTCCACCTGGTTGATCTTATTGAGCACCGCCTGGGTCAGTTCAACCGAAGAGATTTGCCGGCTTTTGAGCAGCCGGTGCGCTTCATGGATGGTCAGTTGATTCAGATTCAACATGTTCTCCTATTCATAGGGGGTACAGCCTGCTCTGTGATAGATGCTTCGCCCTTTACTAAACCCCCTGGCCCCCAATCGTTGGGGGGATTAAAGTATATATTTAGGGGACACCCCTAAAACCCCGGCAGGGAAGTGTCCCTGCGCTCTCTTTCTGCGCTTCCTTCTCCCGCAAGGATGAGGGGGAATATTATTCCAGCACCGCCTTAATTCTGAAAAATCCCTCTTCCGCTTGAGGCGCATTGGCTAATATTTCTTTCTGAAGAAAGGAAGGGGCGGCTTTGTCTTCGCGCATGGTGTTATCTATTGCAATGACATGAGCGGTGGGTGGAACATTGCTGGTATCCACTTCCTGCAGAATCTCAAAATTCTGCAGGATGACGGAGAGCTGCGTTGTGAGTTTTTCCGTCTCTTCCTCACTCAAGCCCACCCTGGCCAGGAGGGCAATGCGTCTTACTTCTTCATGGCTTAGTTTCATTGTTTGATCAACCCCCTGTAATCCCCCACTCATGGGGGACAGAAAGAAGATCGGGGCACCCCCGATCCTGCTAATACCGGTAGTGTTCCGGCTTGAATGGCCCTTCGACCGGATAGCCGAGATAGTCGGCCTGCTCTTTGGTCAGCTTGGTCAGCTTGCCGCCCAGTTTTTCCACATGAAGGCGGGCCACTTCTTCATCGAGCGCCTTGGGAAGCCGATAGACGCCGATCTGGTAATCGTTCTTCCAGAGATCCAGCTGGGCCAGAACCTGGTTGGAAAAGGAGTTGGACATCACAAAGGAGGGATGACCGGTGGCGCAGCCGAGGTTCACCAGCCTGCCTTCAGCCAGAATGAAAATCTGATGGCCGTCCTTGAAGGTGTAGCGATCCACCTGCGGCTTGATTTCCTCTTTCATGATCCCGGGCCAGGCATTGAGTTTGGCCACCTGAATCTCGCTGTCGAAATGGCCGATGTTGCAAACGATTGCCTGGTTTTTCATCTTGGACATGTGTTTGGCGGTGATCACATCCTTATTCCCTGTGGCGGTCACATAGATATCGCCTTCATGAAGGGCATCTTCCAGAGTGGTGACTTCATATCCTTCCATGAGCGCCTGCAGGGCGCAAATGGGATCGATCTCGGTGATTATCACGCGAGCGCCAAAGCCGCGCATCGATTTGGCGCAGCCTTTGCCCACGTCGCCGTAACCGCAGATCACAACGTTCTTTCCGGCAACCATAACATCGGTGGCCCGCTTGATCCCGTCGGCCAGCGATTCGCGGCAGCCGTAGAGGTTATCGAATTTTGACTTGGTGACGGAATCGTTCACATTGAAGGCCGGAACCAGCAGTTCGCATCGCTCCGTCATCTGGCACAGACGATGCACGCCGGTGGTGGTCTCTTCCGAAACGCCTTTCCATTCCTTCACCCACTTGTGAAAGAGCCCCTTTTTTTTAGCCATGATACTCTTGAGACAGAGGTAGAGTTCGTGCTCGTCTTCCGAGCCTGCTTTCTGGTCCAAGATCGAAGGATCGTCCTCCGCCTGATATCCCAGGTGCATCATCAGCGTGGCGTCGCCGCCGTCATCGACGATGAGATTGGGCCCTTTTCCTCTGGGGAAGGAGAGCGCTTTGAAGGTGCAGTCCCAGTATTCGGCCAGGGATTCTCCTTTCCAGGCATACACCGGCGTCCCCGCTTTGGCAATGGCTGCTGCTGCGTGATCCTGAGTGGAAAAAATATTGCACGACGCCCAGCGGACATCGGCGCCGAGCTGCTGCAATGTCTCGATGAGCACCGCCGTCTGGATGGTCATATGCAGCGAACCGGAGATGCGAGCACCGGAAAGGGGCTTTTCCTTGCCGTACTTATCGCGAAGGGCCATCAAGCCGGGCATCTCGTGTTCCGCGATCTGGATTTCTTTTCTCCCCCAGTCGGCCAGGGAAATATCCTTCACTTTGTAATCCCCCATCTGCTTTTACCCCCTCCTGATGTTTGGCATCCATTCTGAATTTCCGCAACAGGTTAGTGATAATGGAACCGACCAATCTCTGCCGTCGTCCAAATGCCTCGATGATCATACAGTCATCTTTGTATCCCAGACTCGCGTAGGCTCGTATGGCGGGCACATTATTAGGCTCTACATTGAGGACCACTTCGGTGCAGTAGTCGAAGAGGTCTTCTGTGACGGCGCTGGTACAGGTAGTTGCCAGTCCCTGATTCCGATATGAAGAGTGAGTGAGCACATTCCCCACATAGGCGATGCCGTGTGTAGGAGAGATAATATGGGTTCCGGCGGCGGCAGCAAGCTGTCCATCACGCCAGATGCCGTAGTACACGCCCCTTCTGATCTGGTCGGCAAAGAAGACACTATTACCATGTGACTTATACAATCCGTTCAACTCTTTGATGTGACCTGATCTCAGTCTAGTCGCATCCTCGGGAGTGGGTTTAAAATTATCTCGCGTAACCACCATTCTCTTGAGGACCAGGCGCTGGCTGATCTCGTAGTATTTTTCGATGATATTCAGATTCTGAGGCTGGCAGGTGATGAAAGCGTTGGAGGGAAGACGCATTGAGCTGAGAAGAGAATCCAGCATCGATGCCTTCCCCAGGGTGAATACGTAGGTTGGAGAGGTGCTTTTGGAGATCAAACACAAGGCGAAGTCATCCATGTGGGTGGCGATCATCCATTCCGAGACATCTGCCAGACTTGGCTCCAGATGGGCAATGGCCGATGCTGAGTAAGTGCGTTCCCGTTCCAGGTAGGAGAGAATCTTCGATTTATCGGCTATTCTCTTCACAACTACGGAGGGACTGTTCGCACCGTTCGTCTTCTCTGATTCCTGTTTGGATGGCTGGCGTTTCATTTTGGCTTCTTTTGGGGGACGTGGCGCACCATTCAGTCGGGTCTTTGCAATGAGCCCATTACTGGAACGTCACATTCAGTTCTATGCCTGTAATATACGACAATCTTTCCCGTTTGGCTAGTGAGGGTGCTTCATCGTGACATAATATCGGGTTGCGGTCGGTGATTGAGATTAGCGCAATACCTCTTTCGTAGCTTTGAAGATAGCTTTAATCACTTGGGGTTCAATTCCCCGTCGCTTGCGACGAATCGTCATTCCGGCGAAGGCCGGAATCCAGAAACTGGATGCCGGATCAAGTCTGGCATGACATCGGATACCCCGCTGCTTGCGGCGGGGTAGTTCATTTGTGAGAGTTTCGCCCGAGCCAGTATGGGTATGGATGCATCGGTCGATCTTCATTTTCTTCTGGTATCGATGACATACCAGTTGCCGGGAGAGTCGTTCTGGGTATCGACCAGACAGTGCAGGATATTCAAATTGGGATGCAGCCTTTTGAGATCATCAAGATCGACCTCCTCGAACCGGGCCTTGTTATCAAAATAGGCCTGCTCGGTGATGGCATTCGACTCGCGGCCACTCCTGGTTCGCCTGGCAATCCGCGCCAGGCAAACCTCCTGAGGGCAGACGGTCTGCATGATGACAAACGGCCGATTGTTTTTGGCGGCAATCTCTGCGGCCTGCCGACGCAATGCCTGGGTGATGAAGGTGGCATCGATGATGACCCCTTTTTCCCTTGCTGCGGCACGATTGGCCCGGCGGAATACTTCGGCGTACACTTTCCGGCGCTTGGCTGGGTCTGAGGCAACATCCGGGTCAAAAACGTCTTCCCCTTTGAGTACGTCATGTCTCAGCCAGTCGGTACTGATGATCGGATAGCCGGTGATCCTTTGAACTTCTTCGGCGATTCCACTCTTGGCGCTGGCAGGAAGGCCGCAGGTGATGAGGATGATCTCGGGCTCCAGATTGTCTTGTACGAATGGCGTGAAGGGCTCTCTCATCTCATTGCGCTCCATAGCTGCCTTGAATTTGTCAGTCTGAACAGCCAGGAATCAACGGGCTGTTTTTGCATACGAATCAGCCAGCTCAAAATAGCCTTTGGCGATATCCAGTATCCGGCGCTTCTCTGCGGCTGCAATGTACGGGTCATCGAGCTTGAAGCTTTCCACCTTGCCTCGCACGTAAGCGCGATAGCACTTGTAGAAATCGAGAAGCTGCAATATCCCTTTATCCTGGGACAACTCAATGTAGGAATCGATGAAGTGCCTGGACAGGTGAGGCGCGTTATGCACGTCGATATCCATGGCCAGGAAGGCGATTTCGTTGGCCACATCAATGCATCGAAACCGGTCATTGAAGTCGATGCAGTCGAAAATACAGATATCGTCGCCGAAGCAGACATGGGCGGAATGCAGGTCTCCGTGGCAATCCTTTATCCGGCCGTCTCTGACTCGTTTGTCAAAGAGCCGGGCATTCTGTTTCATGAATGAGTCGTTGTAGTCGCGTATGGACCGGTATGCTTCGGATGAGAGTGTGATGCCGATATACTTCTCGGTCTGACTGAGGTTCTCGTCGATGTTCAGGCGCGTCGTCTGAAGGTCGCCAAAACCCTGGCTGATGGTTTGGGTCTGGCGATGAAAGTCGACCAGTTTTTGTGCCACGCGATCTATCATCTCCGGGGTGACCTGGCCCGAGTCCAGCAGTCTATCCATGGTGCGGCCCTCCGGGAGCCGACGCATTTTCACCGCGTACTCAACTGTCTCTCCCTCTCCGGCGATGGCGTATCTCCCGTGACTCTGGGTGATGGGAACCACATCCAGATAGATATCCGTACACAGCCGCCGATTCAGGAGAAGCTCTTGCCGGCAATAGAATCGCCGCTTTTCCAGAGTAGTAAAATCGAGAAACCCGAAATCAACCGGCTTTTTTACTTTGTAGGCGTAATCCTTCATCAGGAAGACGAAAGAGAGCTGAGTTTGGATAAGCTCGACTGGTCCGGGCTTCTCAGGATAGGTGTTGGGATTCAAGAGCGCCTGAACCAAAGGCGGGAGGTCAGGCATCGAGTCACGCCCCCTTCGTCGGTTTCTTGGCCTTGGCTTTCTCTTCGAATCTCTTCTTCTTGGCGCGCTGTTTGGTCCAGGCTACCCTTTTTGTCTTGTTCATGAGCGAATCTACTCCTTTCAGTTCAAATCAGACCGTGCGAATGTCTGAACTCCCGCGAGACCTCAGAGGTTAACTCCAGGGCTCTGGATGCGGCTTCGGCAGAGAGTGTGGCCAGGCCGCAAGATGGCGTGATTAGACATTGCTCCACCAGTATATCATAACGGATGCCCTTGGCTGCAAGCGATCTCATTAGTTTCTGTAGCCGTTCTGCCAGACGGGGCGCTGTTTCTCCGGAGAGGCTCTTTTCGTCGCTGGGCACGATTCCCCACGCCAGGATTCCTCCCCGGTCAAGGAAGGCTTTCAAATCCCCGGGATAAAGCGCCAGCGATTCTCCGTAGGCGTAGGCATCGAAATTGAGGATATCGATGGAGGTTTTCATGACTGTAGACCAGTCGGTATTGCCGCAGCAATGAATACCCTTCAGCCCGCTGATTCCGTCCAGTACCTCATCGATGAGCGTGATCACTGTATTTTCGGATAACGCCACGAAGGCTGATCCCAGTGAAACCAGATAGGGCTCGTCTACGAAGATGATGGTATGGGGCGAAAGTTTGGCCAGTTCCCTCTCCTGCCAGGCTGCCTTAAGTCTGAGATGTTTGGCGAGAGCATCGGCGAGGGTTTCATCGTAGAGGATCGGTTGGCGATTCTGATCGGTGGTGGCCAGCCCGAAGGTGATCGGCCCGGTCACTTGGCCCTTTACGGCAAAACCGGGCTTCGGTTTTAGCCTCAGGAACTCGTGAAGTCCGGCTGCATGTTTCGGGCTGATGGCATAGCTGTCCAAGTCGTTGGACAGATAGGCCGAATAGAGTTCTTCCAGCGGTGCGGAAAGGTCGCCCGATCGATCCACGTAGACTTGATCGTTTTTCAGGGCCGCTCCCGGGAAGCCCTCGCTGAATTGAGCGTACATTTCTTCCAGCGGTGAGCGATTGGGCAACTGGGGCCACACCGGGATCTCTTTCAGATTGGCCAGCACGATCGAGCACGCCTCAAGAGGATCAACGTGCGGCATGCTGCCGATGGCGGTGGCCAGGCCTCCGGGTTTGAATGTTTTGTGTTCCAAGTCTGTTTCCTTATCGAGACTTTCCCTCTCCAATCGGAAAAGGGGAGCTAATTTCCTCTCCCTCGATGGGAGAAGGCCAGGATGAGGGTGATCCCCATCACTTCACATATTTTCCAATCAGCAATTCCAGGTTCTTCCTGGTCTTGGCGGGAATCAGGTCCGGCGTGGTCATGATGGCTGTTGAGAGCGCGCTGGAGCATTCACAATCCCGTTTGACGGGAATGTGGCTGGCGGCAATTCTGATGATGCCCTTGGCGGCTTCAATGTTCTGGGAAAGGATGTTGAGGATATCCTCGACCCGCACCGGCTCCAGCTGGTCGTGCCAGGAATCGTAATCGGTGACGCAGGCCACACAAGCATAGCAGATCTCCGCTTCCCGGGCGAGCTTGGCCTCCGGCAATACCGTCATCCCGATGATATCGGCCCCCCACGATTTATAGAGACGCGATTCTGCTTTGGTGGAAAACTGCGGGCCTTCCATAGCGATGAAGGTGCCGCCCTGGTGAACGTCAGCGCCCACCTCTTTGGCCGAGAGATAAAGGATCTGGCTGAGCGCCGGACAGAAAGGTTGGGAGAAGGCAATATGCGCCACGATGCCGTTATCGAAGAAGGTGCTCTGGCGGCCCCGGGTGCGGTCGATGATCTGGTTCGGGATTACGAGGTCGCGAGGTTTAAGGTCCTCTTTGAAGCTGCCGCAGGAGTTGATGGCGATGATGTACTCCACGCCCAGCGATTTCAGCGCGTAGATATTGGCCCGTGCCGGCAGTTCGGACGGGCTGATCCGATGTCCCCGGCCGTGGCGGGGAAGAAAGGCGATATTGGTCCCTTCCAGAGTGCCGACAACAATAGAGTCGCTCGGCTCGCCGAAAGGCGTCTTGGCCTTCACTTCCTGAACGTTCTTCATCCCTTCGATCTCATAAAGTCCCGTTCCCCCGATCACTCCGATCTTCGCTTGTGGCATTGAGGTCTCCTTTCTTGTGAAATGCACATGTTGTCCGGGCGGCAATCTTGATCCTCGTTCACCAGAGTTTGACTAAACCCCCTTAGTCCCCCAAAGAGTTGGGGGAGAAGGAAACTCTAGGGGACACCCCTAGAACCTCAGCATGGAAGTGTCCCTGCATCCTCTGTCCTGTCATTGCAAGCTCAGCGAAGTAATCTCTGTTTTCACATGGCTCGCGCCTGGTCTCTTGAGAAATCCCTCTACTTTGATGGGAAAGGCTGGGTGAGGGTGGATAATCCCTTCAAACTCCGGTGGTAAGGCTTGTGCGCCACGCCCTGTTCTGTGATTATAGCAGATATGTATCGATGCGGCGTCACGTCGAAGGCTGGATTGAACACTTTCACTCCTTCTGGCGCGATGCGGACGCCACCTATGTGAGTGACTTCATCAGGGTTCCGCTCCTCAATGGGAATCTGGTCGCCTGATTTGAGGGAGAAGTCGATGGTGCTCATGGGAGCCGCCACGTAGAAGGGGACTTTGTGTTCCTTGGCCAAAACGGCAACACTGTAGGTGCCGATCTTATTGGCTACGTCGCCGCTGGCGGTGATCCGGTCAGCGCCGACGATCACGCAGTCGATCTTCCCTTTGTTCATCAGATACCCTGCCATGTTGTCGGTGATGAGGGTTACCGGGATTTTCTCCTGCATCAGCTCCCAGGCCGTAATTCGAGCCCCCTGAAGCAGAGGGCGGGTTTCATCGGCGAAGACCTGGATGTTTTTGCCCTGTTCGTGGGCGGCTTTGATCACTCCCAGTGCGGTGCCATACCCAGCTGTCGCTAGCGCTCCGGCGTTACAGTGGGTCAGGGTGGTGAAACCATCATGGATAAACTCGGCACCGAACTGCCCGATGCGCCGGTCCGACTCCTCCGTCTCCTGCTCAATGCGCTTGGCTTCTTCCACCAGAGCAGACTGGATGGCCGAAATGCTGGAGCCTGTCTGGGCTACCTGTTTCATTCGCTTTAAAGCCCAGAAGAGGTTGACGGCAGTGGGTCGGGTGGCTGCCAGGTTCTGTGAAATCTGGTCCAGATCGTGGAGAAAATCCTCTTTTGATCGGGCCTTTATTCCGAGCGCTCCCAGCGCCAGTCCATAAGCCGCCGCCACGCCGATGGCCGGTGCTCCCCGCACGCGCAGCGACTTGATCGCTTCGCACATCTGGGAATAATCGGTGATGTCCAGAAAGACGACTTCTGAAGGAAGTCGGGTCTGGTCCAGGAGTCTGATTTTTGATCCTTGCCATTCGATGATTTTCATAATTGATACACCACGTCATTCCCGCGTAAGCGGAAATCCATCCGTTGTTCCTATCGCTTCGAACCTCACCCCCCGGCCCCCTCTCCTCAAGGAGAGGGGGCGAAAAAAGAACTTGGGGGACACCCCCAAACCCCCGGCAGGGAAGTGTCCCTGCACCCTCTGTCTGTCATTGCGAGCCAAGCGAAGCAATATCTGCGTCATCTCACGTGTGGCAGACAAGTTCTTGCATACCCTTCTATTCTATTTTGTCTCGTTTGGCCAAGTTATGCCTCACGCAAAGCAATTGGATATTCTTGGCCACCAGAGATGAACCGCCTTTAGAGTAAGGGATAATATGATCAAAGTGCAGGTTATCTTCTGACGCGCATAGAACGCACCGGCCGTTATCTCGTTTCCAAACTTCCAGTTTCACTGATGAAGGGATGAGGCGACTCTGTTCGATATCTCTTGTTTCTGCCGAAAGATTCGGCTCATCTATTATCTCCAATTTGAACTTGAAGACTCGTCGAGTGTTGCTCAGTTCCTGCCAGGCGTCAACCAATCTGAACAAGCCATTGTAGGACCATATCCCGGAGCGAATTTTTTCATAGACCCTTACAGTCTCAGCCGTATGTCCCTCTTTATGTTTAACCGCTACCTGGTAAAACAAGCCGTTTTGGGTTAATGTGCCACTGGGATTTGTCATCGGTTGATCGGCAGCTTTAGGATCGGGTCCCTCTCTCGACCTGGAAATGTCGTGTCCCTCATAGACTAAAACTCGACCGTTTTCTTCAATCCGGTCTGCATAAGGAGCGCCCTCTCTCAAGCTCATCAGGACGACGCTCACATTTCCTCTCAAATGATAATTCATCCCTCGCTGGAGATTAACACACTCCTCTGTGCACATTTCCAAGTACGAGACAATATCTCCGGGCTTCAACCTACCAACTCCTCCACCTCTTCCATCAGCGCGCTCAGGAAATCGGCTTCTTCAACCGTGCGGACCTTCTCGCCCTTCTTGAAGATCACCCCCCGCCCCTTGCCGCAGGCCAGCCCCACATCGGCGTCTTTGGCTTCGCCTGGACCGTTGACCACGCAGCCCATCACCGCCACGGTGATGGGCTTTTCCATTCCGGAAAGGCGCTCCTCTATCGCGGCCGCCAGCGAATAGAATCCACTAACCACCTCGCAGCGGCCGCAGGTGGGGCAACTCACAAACTTGGGGCCGCGCTCTCGCAGATCCAGCGATTTCAATATCTCGTACCCAGCCCAGATTTCCTCGCACGGATCGCGTGTAGTGAGGGAGACGCGCAGGCTGTCCCCGATGCCTGAGTAGAGGAGTGTTCCCAATCCGACGGCGCTTTTAATGCTGCCCGCTTTGGGCAAACCAGCTTCGGTCACGCCGATGTGCAGTGGATAGGGCATTCTTTCGGCAACGGCCTTGTTGGCTTCGATGGTTGTCAAAACGTCAGATGCTTTGAGCGAAACTTCAATGAGATCGAAATCCAGGCTTTCGATCAAACGAATCTGCTCCAGCACAGCCTCAGCCATCTGGTTGGCCAAGCTGTCCGTTCCTCGCTTGTGCTGCAGGCTTCCTGCGTTCACTCCGATGCGCAATGGTATTGATCGCTCTTTGGCAGCGTGGACAATCGCCGCGACATTCTCGTGGCCCTTGATGTTTCCCGGATTGAACCGGACCTGATCGACTCCGCTCTCCATTGAGGCAATCGCCAGACGGTGATCAAAGTGAATATCGGCGATCAGGGGGACGGCAGAACGCTTTTTGATTGTAGCGAGGGCGGAAGCGGCTTCCTGATCAGGGACGGCCAGTCTGACGATATCGCAGCCGCACTCAGCCAAACATTTGATTTGCTCGGCGGTGGCTTTGGCATCGCGGGTATCCGTCTTGGTCATCGATTGGACAATGACGTTCCTTGCGCCACCCACGGTGACGTTGCCAACCTGAATGGCCTTGGAAGCGCGGCGCTTGATCATGAGATAATGTCTCCAAAGAGATTCACCTACAGGCGAGCACAAGGATTGCCCCACTGATTACGGACAGCTGATAACTGAGCGCTGACAACTGATCCTAACGGAGCAGGCTATCGCCCTGAATAATGCGGTCGATATCCTGGAGCGCCAGGAATACCATGAATCCGATAAGGATCACGAAGCCGACCAGGTGAACCAATGCTTCTTTTTGTGGCGAGACTTTCTTGCCTCTCCGCAGGATTTCCAGCACCACGAAAACGATCCGGCCGCCATCCAGCGCCGGTATGGGCAGAAGATTCACCAGTCCTAGATTGGCGCTCAGCAGACCGGCCCATATGGCAAGAGACATCCAGCCTTGCTCCGCGATCTCCGTTGTCGCCTGCCCGGCAGCGATCACTCCGCCGCCCTCGAATGGGACATCGCCGGAAATCCAACCCTCAAATCCGTCTTTCAACGCCACATACATATCCTTGTTCTTTTCGAGTCCCAGGCGGATAGCTGTCCATGGATAGTAAGACTTTGTCTCTGTGACTGTCTTCACGTATCCCAGGCCGATTCCCAAAGCCCCTTGACCGGCTGGCGGATTTTCCCTGGGAATCATCTTCAACTCGACCGGCTGCTGATCACGTTGAACAACCACAGTGATCTCGGAACCCAGATTGGCGTCGGTTATGTTCTTGAACTCAGTGAGTGTGGTGACATCTGTTCCGTTGACGCTCAAAACCTCATCGCCCTTCTGCATTCCGGCAAGATAAGCGGGGGAGTCCTTTACTACCTGTCCAATCTCGATCCCTTCGGTACCGATGACCACCTGATGCGGAAGCATGAAAACGATGCTGAACAGGATAATGGGGAAGATCAGCATCACCAGCGATCCGGCGCTCAACACCAGAAGTCGGGTAAGGGGACTTTTGCTTGCCAGGCTGCCCGTTTCCGAGGGGTCCTCTTCGCCCAGCATTTTGCAGAAGCCGCCCAGCGGTATAGCGTTGATGGAATAGAGTGTCTCGCCGTGCTGCTTTCCCCAGATGCGAGGCGGAAACCCGATCCCGAACTCCTCCACCTTGACGCCCCGCCACTTGGCCGTCAGAAAGTGCCCTCCCTCATGAATGAAGATGAGGAAGGTCAGGGTGACGATGAACCAGGGAATCGCCCAGAGCCAAGTCATTTCGATCGCCACCCCTTCGCTGCTTCCCTGGCCCAGGAGTCAGCCGCTAGAATATCATTGAGAGTCGGGTTTGAGACCCGTTTGTGCTTGCCCAGAGTGTTTTCCAGCAGTTTGGGGATATCGAGGAATCCGATATCCCCGGAAAGAAAACGGTCCACAGCGATTTCATCGGCGGCGCTCAAGACGGCCGGGTGAGTATCGCCTGCTTTTCCGGCCTCCAGCGCCAGACGCAGGCAGGGATATCTCTCCAGATTCACCGGTTCCAGCTTGAGCGATTCCACTTTGTCGAAGTCGATTTTAGGCAGGGCAGGATTGGCCCAGCGTTCCGGATGGGAGAGCGCATATTGAATCGGCAGGCGCATATCGGGCATGCCGAGCTGTGCCTTGACCGAGCCGTCGGTGAATTCTACCATCGAATGAATGATGCTGCCGGGATGGACCATCACTTTGATTTTATCGAACGGGACACCGAAAAGCCAGTGCGCTTCGATGACCTCCATGCCTTTGTTCATCAGATTGGCCGAATCGATGGTCACCTTGCGTCCCATCTTCCAGATGGGATGCCTCAGAGCCTCCGAGGCGGTTACCATGGCCAGGTCCTCCATTGAGCGATTTCGGAAGGGGCCGCCCGAGGCGGTGAGGATGATCTGAGCAATTTTGTTGGACGCCTCTCCCTGAAGACATTGCCAGATGGCGCTGTGTTCGCTATCGACGGGCCTGATCTCTACAGCGTGTTTTTCCGCTTCGGCCATGACGATCTGGCCTGCCATGACCAGCGCTTCTTTGTTGGCCAGCGCGACGATCTTCCGTGCGCGAATTGCGGCCAGTGTGGGAAGAAGTCCGGCCTTTCCAGAGGTGGCCACCATCACCAGATCGATATCCGGGTGGCCGGCGATTTCTTCGAGGGGTAGCGATTGGTTAGTTGCCTGGGAGGAGACCAGCTTCGGTTTGAATTGTTGAGTCTGCTGTTTGAGAAGGGTGGTATTGCTTCCGGCGGCCAGAGCCGCCACTTCGAGTCTATCTGGAAATGCCTGCACTACTTCAAGGGTTTGCTGCCCGATGGACCCGGTGGAGCCCAGAATGGCCAGCCGCTTTCTCACACGATCCATAATATGTAATAGTATACCAGAACCACGCTGAAGATGATGCTGTCCAGACGGTCGAGGACGCCGCCATGGCCGGGAATGAGGCTCCCGGCATCTTTGATGCCGGAGCTTCTCTTGAGCACCGATTCGGAAAGGTCTCCCACCTGGGCAAAAAGGCTGAGCAGGAGTCCCAGCGGGATGAGCTTGACATAACCGATCTCATCGAGTCCGGTGATCATGCCCAGAACGATAACTGCCGCTATGGCTCCCGCCACCCCTCCGATTGCTCCCTCCCATGTCTTGCCCGGGCTGATCGAAGGAGCCATCTTGTGTTTTCCAAAAGATCGGCCCACAAAGAAGGCCACGGTATCTGAGGTAAAGGTGCCCAGGAGAGCCAGGAATACCCAATCCCGGCCATCATCCAGCTCTCGCAGGAGGACAAAGTGGCTCATTGTCCAGCCGATATAGAAAGCGCCGGTGATGGTCCATGCCCAGCTCAAAAAGGCCTTTGATCTATCGGGAGTCCTGATGAACCAGATCAGAGGGAGCAGCACTGCTGTAGTGACCAGGAGCGGGGGAAGTCGCCCATCATCGGAATGGGCGCCGATGATGAAAGCCAGAACTAGTAGAAAACCCAGGGCGGAAGCCGGTTCTCCATCTACGGCCTTTGCCATCCGGTAGAATTCCACCGCCCCGAGAATGCCAAACACAGCGACGATAAGAGTGAACCAAGGGTCGCCAAACCAGATGGCGGCTATCAGGATGGGGATCAAAACGATTGAACTGAGAACCCTCTGCCGGAGCATGTCCTCTCAGGGATGCCTGAGGCCGGGCCCCACTAGCTTCCCTTCCCTCCGTTTGGCCCCAATCCTCCGAAGCGGCGCTCTCGCTGGCTGTAATCTGCCAGGGCTATGGCGATATCTTCTTCATCGAAATCGGGCCAGAGCGTTTTGGTGTAGTGGTACTCGCTGTAGGCTGCCTGCCAGGTAAGGAAGTTGCTCAGCCGCAGCTCTCCAGCGGTGCGGATGATCAGGTCAGGATCGGGAAGCCCGCTGGTATAGAGATACCGGGCAATCGTGTTTTCATCGATGTCCTGGGCGGGAATTCCGTCTTTGACGATTTGCCGCACGGCGTTGACAATATCGGCGCGGCCTCCGTAGTTGAATGCCAGGTTGAGGGTCAGCCGCGTATTGTCTCGGGTCAAATCCATGGCTTCGATCACCTTGGCCCGGAGTTCCTCCGATAATCCATCGGGACTTCCCAGATGAACGAGTTTTATATTCTCCTTGTGGAGGGTTTCCAGCTCGCGATCGATGACTTCAGCCAGTATTTCCAGCAACCCCTTCACTTCCTCGGCCGGGCGGTTCCAGTTCTCGGTGGAGAAGGCGTAGAGCGTCAGGTATTTCACCCCGTGCCGGGCGAAGGCCTTGATGATGCGGCGGATGTTTTCGGTTCCGGCATGATGGCCTTCGATCCGGGATAACCCTCTCTGCTGAGCCCACCTGCCGTTGCCGTCCATGATGATGGCCACGTGGGCGGGAACCGAGATGCTATCGGAATCGGCAGCGGCCGGCTTTGCTGCAATTGTTTTGCTGTTATTGACAACTTGATCCATATTGGATAGTGCTCTCTACACTCATTATACTAAAAAGCCCCATTTTGTGAACGGGAATGAGCGGCATCCGTTTTGCGGGGAGATGGGGGGCTGATGAGCCCCTTGGAACTTTAGAGAAAGAGGCGTTCCCCTGTTCGCAGGAAACAGGGGAACGCCTTGATTTCAGCAGTGTTTCTTTTGTTTGCTCTTCGACTCTTTAGGTTTCCAGGACTTCTGTTTCCTTGTTCTTTCCGATCTGGTTGACTTCCTCAATAAATCGGTCTGTCAATTCCTGAAGCTGGTGTGTGGCCTTCTTTTCCTCATCCTCGGATATTTCCTTGGATTTCTGCAGGTCCCGCAGTTTTTCCAGCGCATCCCTTCTGATATTTCGGATGGCGATGCGTCCTTCCTCAACTCTCTTGCGTACCAGTTTCACCAGGTCTTTTCTGCGTTCCTCGGTGAGCGGCGGTATGTTGAGCCTGATGACGGTACCGTCATTGGACGGGTTCAGGCCCAGCTCCGATTTGCGCAGGGCTTTTTCGATAGCTGCCAACGCCTGTTTATCCCAGGGCTGTATGAGGATTATTCGGGCTTCCGGGATGGCAATACCGGCAAGCTGGTTGATTGGAGTGGGAGTTCCATAGTAGTCCACCCGGATGTTTTCAACCAGTCCCGGGCTGGCGCGTCCGGTGCGTATTCCCGCCAAATCCTTCCCCAGCACTTCGCCCGCTTTGATCATCTTAGTCTCGGCCGTAGAAAGAACTTCTCTTATCATTTTCTCTCCTCAGTTTGAGACGAGCGTTCCAATATCTTCTCCCATCACTGCTTTTTTTATGGCATTCGGTGCCAGGAGATCGAAGACAAGCACAGGGAGATCGTTTTCCATGCAGAGCGTCAGAGCGGTTGAATCCATGACCTCAAGCCGTTTTCCGATCGCCTCCATGTAGTCCAATCGCGCGAACTTTTTGGCCGTTTTGTTGGTCCGGGGATCGGAATCATAGACTCCGTCAACCTTGTTTTTCCCCATTAATAGAATGGAGGCACCGATATCAATGGCTCTCAGGGCTGCGGCTGTATCCGTGGTCATGTAGGGATTACCTGTTCCGGCGGCAAAGAGCACTACCCTGCCTTTTTCCAGATGCCGGATAGCTCTCCTTCTGATATACGGTTCAGCCACTGATTGCATGGCAATGGCACTTTGTGTTCGGACAGTGATGCCCATTTTTTCTAGGGCATCCTGGAGGGCAAGGGCATTGATTACTGTGGCCAGCATCCCGGCATAATCAGCTGTGGAGCGATCCATTCCGTTGGCTTTGGCTGCCGATCCTCTCCAGATATTTCCCCCGCCGACAACAATCGCTACTTCCACTCCGACTTTGAGGACGGGCTCAATCTGCTGGGAAATGGTAGCTAAGACTTTGGGATCAATGCGGGCTTCGGCGCCGGATAGCCGATCCCCTGCCAAGGCTTCCCCGCTGATTTTAAGAAGAACTCGTTTGTATCGGGGATTATTCATCCCTACTCACCCAGTTCAAATCGAGCAATTCTGGCCACGCCGATGTTTTCCCCAACCTTGGCTATGGTCTCCACCAGTAGATCCTGGATGGTTTTCTTGGGGTCCTTGATGAAAGGCTGGCACAAGAGACAGACCTCCTCAGCGACTTCTCCCTCCTGGGCCTGATCTGAGGAAATATACTTCGGTTTCATGGCGGCCACTTGCATGGCAATATCGTGAACCAGGTCGGTGAAGTCAGAAGTCCTGGCAACGAAATCCGTCTCGCATTTGATTTCTACCAGCGCGCCAATTCTGCCGCCAAGATGGATATATGATTGGACCATGCCGCTGCCCATGGCGCGCCCCTTTTTCTTCTCAGCGACAGCGAACCCTTGTTCTTTTAGCATCTGCGTGGCTGCATCAAGATCGCCCTTGCAATCCTGAAGGGCCTTTTTGCAGTCCATAATCCCGATGCCGGTTTTTTCGCGTAGCTCTTTTATCAGCTCAACAGTGATTTGCAATGTGCCCCCTTGGATAAGTCATCCCGGACTCCGCCCGGGATGATCGAATTTACTTGATTATTCTTCTTTGCCGTTCTGAGCGAGAGGGACGAGCAGCGCTTCACTCTCTTTGGGCATATCCTCCATGACGATATCCTTATCCGCAGGTTCAATCCCCGCTTTGCCTTCCAGTACGGCATTGGCCATAACGCTGCATATGAGCCGAACCGATTTAATGGCATCATCATTGGATGGGATCGGATAGTCGATCTCTCTCGGATCGCAATCGGTATCCACCATGCCTACGATGGGAATGCCGAGTTGGCGGGCTTCATGGATAGCAATTTTCTCCTTGACCGCGTCCACTATGAACATCGCCTTGGGGATTTTCTCCATCTCCTTGACTCCGCCAAAGAGCTGGTTGAGTCGGGCGATCTCCTTTTCCTTTTTTCCTGCCTCTTTCTTTGACAGGCGATCAAACTCTCCCCGGGCTTTTTGGTCTTCCAGACGGACGAGGTAATCGATGCGAGCCTGGATGGTGGCGAAGTTGGTTAGTGTTCCGCCCAGCCATCGTCTGTTGACATAACACGCACCGCACCGCTTAGCTTCGTCTTGGATGACTTCCTGGGCTTGCTTCTTGGTTCCCAGGAAGACGATGTCTCCTCCACCGGCGATAAGGTCTCTCACGAACTTACGGGCTTCCTGCAGCTTGACCAGGGTTTTCTGCAGATCGATGATATGAATCCCGTTGCGCTGCGTGAAGACGTATTCGCTCATGCGGGGATTCCAGCGCCTCTTCTGGTGCCCAAAATGAACGCCAGCCTCGAGCAAGAGCTTAATCGAGACGGGCTCGATCGAAGGGGTCTTGAGTCTAGTTGTTTCCGTTACTTGAGTTTCAATCATACCTACTTCATCACTCATCCAATGATAAATTCCTTCTGCCAGTTTACCATAGGTAGAAGTAGAAACACAATATATTGAGGTCAACGCTTGACGAAGGGAATGGGCATGTGTAGGATGAGCTTAATCCGCGACGGGGACGAAACCTCGAATTCTGGAAGGAGAGCACCTTTGCCGGAAAAACATCCATCGGAAATCCCTTTGATCCCGTCTCAGAAGATAGTTTTCTTCGGGTGCTCTATGCTGGGCGGTTATCCCCAGGTCTCGCGGGAGACGCTGGCCCTGTTCCCTGCGCTGATCAAAAGCCTCGGCTATGAAATTGCCTCCGATCATCAGACCCGGCCCGGCGTTACTCAAGCAGAGGCCAACCTGGACGCGACCTATATTCATGATCGAGATTACCGCTGGCTTCTGGAATCGGATGCCGGAATATGGGAGATCAGCAATCCCAGCCTGGGCGTGGGCGGCGAAATCTCCGATATGATTCACATGGGCAAGCCGGTGCTGCTGTTGTATCAAGAGGGATTGGAGGCCGAGGTGTCAGCCTATACGCGCGGAAAATGCGGTTCGAAATACATTCAGGGTCCGGTGGTCTGTCAAGCTTATGGAGACATGGCGGCTGCCAGGGAGAAGATCGCAGCATTTCTGAAACGTTATCTGGGGCCTCAGTAGGGAAGGTTCCAGACTTGTCCCTATGTTTCCGCGGGGACCCGGCGAGATGATCGAGGCGAGCGTGCCCGCCGCCTTTTGGGCCGTCCGAAATAGACCGACATTCCGCACGATTCGCAATTGAACTCCAGAAACAAGCGCCGCCCATTCTCATCCTCCAGGTAGAGAGGTTCGGTGATGCCACTCTCGGCCTTTGAAGTTCCACAGAGCCCCAGCTCTTTCTTGATGCAGTAGCGGGTGGTCATCACCTTTCGGCCTTCCATATCCAGTCCCGATTCGGCTGCCGGTTCAGTGACCGTGGCGCCGTGCCGCCGATAGAAAGCCTGCGCCTTCTGGTTCAACACGTTTTCGGTGAAATCGAGCTCTGCATCGGGACAGGGAACGCCATTGGGGAACATCCAGCGCCATGTGCGAGGCCGGTTGGCTTCACGCATCTCCAGCAGCCGGTCGCAAGCGCCCCGGCGCAGCTGGTTGAGAAGGGAAACGGGCAGGAAATAGGGCTTCTCCAGATCGATCTGGACCCGTTTGCTCCTGAAGGGAGTGTTTCCCAGTTTGGCCAATTGCCTGCGGATGGTGGCAAAAGACTCGGCTTTTTTCTCCGCCACTTCTTTGTGATCCGGTACTTCGAACTCGGCCTCGTTGTCGTCTTCGTCCCGGATGGTCAAACGGAATCCGCTCTTCGTCTCAGAGATCGTCATGTTGACCTCGATGGTGCGCTCGGTAGGTTTCCCGTCCAGTATCTTCACGAATTGGTGATCATGATTGCGCCAGACCTCGGCGCCTTTTTTCAGAGACTCCATTTTTTCGGGGTAGACCCTGTCTCCCTGAACCGAGTTGATGGCGGTGCCGCAAAGCTGGTTGCCGGCGTCGAGGAAGCAGATACCGTCGCCGCTGGCCAGATCGTGCGGATCGGAGAGGACAAAGTAATTCTGGCTGATCCTTTGCACCACCCCGATGCGCTCCCCTAGTGATTTTGGAGTGTAGCGCGCGGCCAGCGAGGGCTCATTGCCGTCCATGCCGTAGCTGATATATCCTCGGTTGAAGGTTTTGTAGGGGTTGGGTGTGAAAGTGAAGACAGATTTCCCCGATGAGCCTCTCACCAATGATGTGCCGTCCAGAAGGGCATCGAGCCTTTGCCGGTAGAAGCCGACAATATTGGCAACGTAAGCGGCATCCTTCAACCGGCCTTCGATCTTGAACGACGTAATGCCGGCATCTATTAAGTCGGAGAGGTAGTCCGAGCGGTTGAGGTCTTTCAGGGATAGCAGATGGCAGGAGTCCGTCACGGTTTTCCCTTTACTATCGCGCAGCTGATATTCTTTGCGGCACGGCTGGGCGCACTGGCCGCGGTTTCCGCTCCTGCCCCCGATGGCATAGCTGAGGTAACATCGCCCGCTGTAGCTGACGCACAGGGCGCCATGAACGAAAGCCTCAAGCTCAACGGAGGTCTGGCTTCGGATATCCCGTATTTGCTCCAGGGTCAGCTCGCGGGCCAGGATGACCCGCTGGAAACCGACTTGTTCCAGAAAGCGCACTTTTTCCGGTGTGCTGTTGTGCATCTGGGTGCTGGCGATCAGCGGAAGCGGAGGCAGCGGAAGCTCCAGAAGCCCGGCATCCTGAACGATCAGGGCATCGACGCCGATATCGCATAGCTGATGGGCCAGCCGGAGCGCCTGCGGTAATTCCTCATCGCGCAGGATGGTATTGAGGGCGACATAGACTCGGGCATAATATCGATGAGCGTAGGCGGCCAGTTTCTCGATCTCGTTCAGGCCGTTTTCAGCTCCCGCACGCGCACCGAACTGCTCCGCTCCGATGTACACTGCATCAGCGCCGCAGTTGACTGCCACGATTCCGGTTTCAATATTTCGGGCCGGGGCGAGAAGTTCAATCTTTTTCATAATATCAATACAATTTTAAGCGACCTTGTGTTGTGAAGTGGTGGCAATGGAACGCCGGGGTTGCGTTTGGGATTTACCGTCTTTTCCTGAGGAGTGCAAAGAATCGATCCTGGTAGCGTTCGAACAGGCCATAGCTTCGCAGCCTCGACCCTAATTCGTCGACGCCGCGCCGGTTATCCTCAACCTCTCTGAACAGCCCTTCGATCTCATCCCTGACGAATTTGGGTATGCCAAACTGCCTTTCAAAAAGACCCCGGCTGTTCATCTCGGCGATGTTCTTGGGCAGCGATGAGCGGGTCATATCGGTGATGAACATCATCAGGGATACCTGCCAGATATCGTCGGGGCCTTTGAGGATGGCTGCCAGGGTGTCCTTTTCATCGTCCACCTTGGCGTTGATCTTGAGGATCACCTGGCTGATATCTTCCGAAAGAGTCCATGCATTGCCCATCTCGTTCTTATACCGGTACTCCAGAATATCGGGATCGAAACCGTAACTGGAGATAAGCTCTTCGGCTTGCCTTCGGGCGTGGTCTCCGAATCCTTCAAAGGTGTTCAGAATGTACTGCGGCGTTACCAGCTTGGGTTTTTCGGCGATCACCTGGCCTTCCCGAATTCGGGTCTCATTGACACTCTCCATTGGTTCCGTCAGCAAGTAGTAATGCACATTGGTGGTGCCGAAGGTGTTGAGCCTCTGACCGGGCGGCCTCACCAGTTGCGTGTGATTTATGGCGTATTCAATTTCGCTTTGATAGTGATAATTGGGGTCCATCTCGACCTCTTGGTCTGGTGATCAGCCTTCGGCCCTGACCGATGATCACCCGTAGCTTCATTATAACAGCTTTGACTCCAGTTCACTAAGGCTGTGAATGATGAAGTCACCCGCCTGCTCCTTTTGCCGGTCAAGGTAGAAGGTGGTGATGCCGGCCCCTCGGGGGGCCATGTAATCGAATTGCCAGTGATCGCCCACATGAATCCATCCTGAGGGATCTTCCCCCACGCTCTGGCAAACCCTGGCGTAGAACTCGGGTGTCTTCTTGACCTCCCCAAAGTCAGAGACGCTGGAAATTATCCTGCTGAAATATTTTTGGATGGAGGCGGTTTCGATTTCCATGAACTCACGGGCGGCGTTGGTGATCAAGACCAGTTCGTGTGTTTGGCTGAATCGCTCCAGTATGGCGTGTGTTTCGGGATAGAACTCAATATTGGGGATGAACTCTTCGATCAGTTCCGTCCAGCCGGTTCCGAGATCGAATCGGGAAAACCAGTACTTGATATCGTACCATTCCACTGCATGATCGCCGACTTCATCGTAGGCTCGCAAAAGGTATTCCTTGGCTTCGTCGAACCCCATGCCGTTTTTAGCGGCGTAAAGTCGGGGTATTCCCTGGAACCAGACGGCATCGCAGAAGCTGAATGTCGCCAGCGTTCCCGTCAGGTCGAATGATAGTGTGTTCTTTGCCAAATTGATCCCCCTTATGCATATTATACCAAGCAAATGGCGCGGATAAACGCAGGTGTGTATTTTGGGGAGACTACTTCGTTTTGCGATTGCTTTGTGGATGCTGTACTCTCAAGCGCTCAGGTCAGAGAGTGAAGGGCCGCTTCCCTGCCGGGGGTTTTGGGGGTTGATTAGAGCTTCCTCAAAAGATGAATCTTGACCGGCAACCGGTTTCTTGACAATATAATTATAACGGATATTCGTGATGGCCTTCTTTTTGAAGAGGCCGGGAGGGATGAGATGCCTGAGATGCCAGAGTTCGAAAAGCCGAATGAAGAGCTGCTCAAACAAGGCTGGAAACACGCTTCGATTACCGGAGGCAAGCATCTGGACAGAACCCTGGAGATGTATGAAGAGTTAGGTCTTGAGGTGCTGATTGAGGAAGTGAACCCGAGCGACTGCGGACAATGCACCGTATGCTTTGCCTCGGGAAACGAGAAGATGTATCGAGTCTACACCCGATCGGGGCCTGATTCTGGTACTTCCTCGGAAAACCTCTGATGAAGAGGTTTCGCCTCTCAGCATGAGATTCTTGCTCCTTTTCCGAGTGTCATGGTGTACAATTAGGACAATCAGGCAGGCTGCAGGGCATGATTGAGCATACGTGTGATAGAATATCTTGCAGAGGTAAACTTGACTCACCATCAATCGGATATCACCCCGGAGGAACGGCAGAAGCTCTTTGATTTTCTGAACTCCCTGGGCCAGCATTGCAGCAGGGAGCAGTCTGATCTTATTCCTATTTTGCAGGGCGCTCAGAGCCGAATCGGCTATCTGCCTGCTGAGGCGATGCTCGGTATCGCGGAATATCTGGGCATTCCTGAGATTGATGTTTACAGCGTGGCCACCTTTTATAATCAGTTCCGGCTCAATCCCCCCGGCAAGCATTCCATCCGGGTGTGCTTGGGAACGGCTTGCCATATCGGTGGCGGGCACATTATCCTGGATGCCTGGAAACGGCGGCTGGGCATCGATAAGAAACAGACTACTCCCGATCGTGAATTCGACCTGGACACCGTTGCCTGTGTGGGGTGTTGTGCCATGGCTCCGGTGACGGTGATCGATAGCACGGAGGTTCACGGGAAAGTGAGCCCGACTCGCGTGGATGGCCTTCTATTGGGGTACAAACTCCAGAAAGAAAAGGAGGCCTCGGCGTGAATTCCGGTCCGGCCTTAGCCTTCGAGAAGCGGAAAGCCCTGGCTGAATCGCGCTGGAAAGAGCTTTTCCAGCAGCCACGGATTCTGGTGGGCACAGCCACCTGCGGTCGGGCAGCCGGGGGACTTGAAGTGTTAAAGACCATCCGGGAGGAACTCAAAAAAGCGGGCCAGTCTATCCCGGTGATGGAGGTCGGATGCATGGGCCATTGCTATGCCGAACCTCTGGTGGTCATCTCCAAACCGGATTCCGACTATGCTCCGATTGTCTATGGCTATGTCACCCCGGAGATTGCGCGTCTTCTGGTGAGGGACTCTATCCTCGGCGATGACCCCTCGCTGGAGTTTATGCTCGGTGCTCTGGAAGCCAATGAAGCGCTTCCTTCTCTTACCGATCTCCCCAGGTTCCGCTACGAAAAACCGGTTCTTCTGGAAAACTGCGGCCGGATCGACCCGGAGGACGTGGATCAGTATATCGCTAACGGTGGCTATGCGGGGCTGGACAAAGCCCTTGAAATGAAGCCGCAGGATGTGATCGAACTGGTGCGGAAGGCCGGGTTGAAGGGAAGGGGCGGGGCGGGCTTTTCCACGGTCGTCAAATGGGAAACCTGCCGAAACTCCGCAGAGACTCCTAAATACCTGATTTGCAATGGGGATGAGGGAGACCCGGGCGCGTTCATGGATCGGGCGATCTTGGAGAGCGATCCGCATTCGGTGATCGAGGGCATGATCATCGCTGCCTATGCTATCGGAGCCGGGTTGGGCTATATTTACGTTCGCGCCGAATATCCGCTGGCGGTGGAGCGTGTCCGGCATGCGCTCAGGCAGGCAGAGGATTCCAATTTGCTGGGAAAGAATATTCTGGGAAGCGGCTTCAGTTTTACCATTCGCCTTTTTGAGGGATCGGGGGCATTTGTCTGCGGAGAAGAGACGGCGCTGATTGCCTCCATCGAGGGGAAGCCGGGATTGCCGCGTCACCGTCCTCCCTTTCCGGCTACGAAAGGATTGTTCGGAAAACCGACGATCATTAACAATGTTAAGACGTTGGCCTCGGTGTCTCGCATCGTTTCCCGGGGGCTGGGTTGGTATTCAAGTTTAGGCATTAACGATCATTCCAGCGGGACGGCTGTGTTTGCGCTGGCAGGCAAGGTGGTGAACACCGGTCTGACCGAGGTGCCGATGGGCACCTCTCTGCGGCAGGTGATCTTTGAAGTTGGTGGGGGAATTCCCAAGGGTAAAAAGTTCAAGGCGGTTCAGATCGGCGGGCCTTCCGGCGGCTGCCTTCCGGAATCGACTTTGGACCTGCCGATCGATTTCGATTCTCTGACCGAAGCCGGGGCGATGATGGGTTCCGGAGGAATGGTTGTGCTGGATGAAGACGACTGCATGGTGGATGTGGCCCGGTTTTTTCTGGAATTCACCCAGAACGAGTCATGTGGCAAATGCACCCTGTGTCGATTAGGCACCCGGCAGATGCTTGAAATTCTGCAGAGCATCGCGCAGGGCAAGGCCATGGCCGGAGACCTGAAGGTGCTTGCTGAACTGGCCCGGGACGTGAAGGCGGCCTCTCTGTGCAATCTGGGAAAGACGGCCCCCAATCCGATTCTGACCACCCTGCGGTATTTCGAAGAGGAATACGAAGCGCATATTAAAGAAGGGCGCTGTCCGGCGCGGCGCTGCCCGGATTTGATGGCGTACTATATCATCCCGGAGAAGTGCGAGCGCTCCTGCGATGCTTGTGTGGGCACCTGCACGGTGGAGGCCATCTATGTGGGGCAGAAGCGGGTGAAGGTGATTGATCAGGCCAAGTGTGTCAAGTGTGGCACTTGTGTGCCTGCCTGCCCGCCGCAGTACAATGCCATCGTTAAAATCTCGCCGTTGAGCGAGTTGCCGGAAGCGCTTCCGGCGCTGAAAGCGAAGGGTTAATGGCGTTCAGGAGTAAAAATTTCGCCATAGAGGGAACACATGAAAATCATTCGTGATATTGAGGTTGCCAAATCTACAGTGCTCAAGCGCATTCCTGCCGAGTCGATAGAGTTGCCGCCGAACGTCAAAGAGAGGGTCAGAAAGGTCTTCGGGAAGGATTTAACCGCCGAAGAGGTGGTGAAGCAGATTATAGCGGATGTCCGAAGCAGGGGTGATGTGGCTCTCTTTGAATATACGGAGAAGCTGGATGGTGCAAAGCTGAGCCATCTGGAGGTCTCGTCGAAAGAGATTGCCGCCGCGAGGGATAAAGTGACCAAGCCCTTGTTGAATTCGCTTCAGATAGCGGCAGATAGAGTTCTGGAATTCCATACCCGGCAGCGCAACAGCTTGCCGAAAGGTCGGGTCGAGTTTCTAAAAGGGGCCGGGCAGGTCATTTGGCCTCTGGAACGGGTGGGATGCTACGCCCCTGGCGGAACGGCTTCATATCCTTCCACGGTGCTGATGACCGCCATTCCCGCCCGAGCTGCCGGAGTTGATGAAGTGATTCTGGCAACGCCGCCACAGCCCAATGGGCAGATTCCGCCGCTTACGCTGGTGGCAGCCGAGATGGCAAAAGTCGATAGGGTGTTTGCCATCGGCGGAGCGCCGGCCATCGCTGCGCTGGCTTTCGGAACCCCTTCCGTGCCCAAAGTGGATAAAATATGCGGCCCCGGCAATATTTTTGTTACCCTGGCTAAGAAGCAGGTGTTCGGTGCGGTGGACATCGATGGGCTTCAGGGTCCGACAGAGACCATCGTTCTTGCCGATGATTCGGCAAATCCGGCATCCTGTGCTGCAGATCTCCTGGCTCAGGCCGAACATGACGAACTGGCCTCGGCGATCATGATTACCCCCTCGTTTGAGATGGCAAAGAAAGTCAGCGCAGAAGTGGAGCGACAACTTGCTGGGCTGAGCCGCAGAGAAATCGCCCGCAAATCGCTGGAGCATCGAGGGGGAATCGTAGTGGTCAAGAGCCTGGATGAAGGGATCGATCTGGTTAACGCCTACGCCCCGGAACATCTGTGTCTGCTGGTCGATAAAGCAGAATCCGTTGCGGGTAGAATCAGAAACTCCGGCGGCATTTTCATCGGGGAAAGCTCCCCTGAGGTTCTCGGCGATTATGTTGCCGGTCCCAGTCACGTGATGCCCACCAGCGGCACCGCTCGCTTCAGTTCGCCGCTCAATGTCATCGATTTTCTCAAGGTCATCAATCTGGTGGCGCTGGATGAAAAATCGCTCAAGGAACTTGGGTCTCATGCGGCAGCCATTGCTGATGCTGAAGGATTTACCGCCCACGCTGAGGCTGCCCGGATAAGGATTGGGTAAAAAGCGGCCCCCCGAATTCACAGAAGCCGAAGGGAAGGCTTTAGCGCGGCATTCCCCATCCTGCTTGTCCTGAGGTTGCTTCGTCTTCGGTGGCTTTTACTCAGAACTTGCGAAAATGATCTTTGATTGCCGCATGCCATGCATCCGGCTCAGTCATGTTATCCCGGACTTGATTCGGGATATACCCTTTCCGCTCCTCTGGATTCCCGATCGGAGTCGGGAATGACATAATCGCAAGTTTCTTTCTTCTTGCATACTGTCTCCGGAGGTATCTCTTCCTCGAAAGACATCTTATCGTCATCTCGAGCCCTTCGCCTTGTGTCATCCTAAGCGAAGCGAATAATCTGTTCACTGCTCAGATAAACTCCGGGTGACGATCTTTTTCCCCTTCTTGTACAACTTGGGACATAGTTGAGGGTGCAGGGATACTTCCCTGCCGGGGGATCGGGGGTGTCCCCCGATCCCCTCTCTTCCCCCAAGAATGGGGGTCAGGGGGTTGATCAAAACTTCATCAGAGGTTACGCAAATTTCCCCATTAACTATTCCACTAGTTAGCTCACATATATGGCTCACATATCACCTGTTTACCATTGACTACATCTCCTATAATAGTATCCATTTTTACTCTACATTTTAGCCTGATATATGTTGGTCTATATCCGAATATGTAGTCTCAATATTAGACAATAGATAACTCTTTAAAACACGCTGCAATGTTTTGCCTGAAGAAGTCGATTAGTATATAGAGTTAACACTATATGTTATATGATAGCGTTAACTCGCTGAATGCCTGTCAGTCAACTATTTTCGTATTAATCTATTTTAATTATTATTTGCATAATGTTGTAACTGTTATTTGTATGATTTATCATAGGAACAATGAAACTGAAATTATTATAATTCGGAGGAACTGTGGAGGAAGAAATAATATCAAAAGAAATTGTTGATTCTAATGCTGATCCGAAATCATACGGTACTGACCTGAAATCAGCCTTACTGACCAAACGTCAAGGGCTGAGAGGAGAGATCAATCGGATCGATGCCGAGGCCTCCAGGCTCCAGGATGAGTATTCAAAAAAGTTGGGGCAATTGCAGTCGTTGAGAAAGCAGCTAGAAGAAGCGATTCAGCACGTTGATGCTTTGCTGAAGATCGAGGGTGGGATCTATGAGCCGGTCGCATTGACCGGCGTCAAGGCGGATGAACCGGCTATAGCGCCAGCCGATATCGCGTTCGGCATTCTGGAGGAGCAGGGGAAGCCGATGCACTACAGGGATATTGCCGCAGAGGTCAAGAAGCGCGGCACAGATCTTCTCGGCAAGGACCCCGCAGCCACACTGCTGACCAAGTTGAGCCGGGATGATCGGTTCAAACGGATCAGCCGAGGAACATATGCGTTATCTGCGTGGAAGGTGCGGAAGGCTAGGAGTAAGACTCGATGATCACAAAACCAGATTGAGCAAGCTGCCCACAACTATAGAGGTCGCCAGCATGATTCCCGTTGCCAGGAGAAGCCGCCTGACTCCTAGTTCTCTGCCCATCACCACAAACGTAGCCAGGCAGGGGAATATCATGGAGAGCATCAGGCAGCCGATGACCAGTTGGCCTGCAGTCAGGTCGAGGCCGTTCAGCATGCCCACAGCCATATCTTTGCGCAAGGCGCCGATGATCAGCGGCGCAGACGCGTCCCGGGGCAATCCAAAAAGCCCGCTCACCACCGGTTCAGCAACATTGGCAATATACTGGAATACATGTAGCGCTTCCAGAACGGTTATCACAAAAATGCCTGCCATCACCAGCGGGACGGCTTCCTGGAGGAAATCGACGATCCGCGCTTGCAGCTTGGAGGCCACAACGTTCAGCGGGGGCACCCGGTAGGGCGGGATTTCGATCAAAAGTTCAGGCGTGAAACCTTTGATCGTTAGTTTCAGGATGAGGCCCAGCACAATCCAGACCAGAAGCAGCACGCCATAGGTTATGGCGACGTATTGCAGGCCGTAGTCTCCCACCGTTCCGATGATCATCGCCTGAAGAGCGGCGCAGGGAATACCGATGGAGATGAGGGTCGCCACGATGAATCGCTCTCGTTCGCTCTCCAGGACTCGCGTTGCCAGAATCGCCGGAACGTGGCACCCCAGTCCCAGGAGGGTGGGAATGATGGCATATCCGTGAACGCCGATTCGGTGCATCAGATTATCGAGCAAAACGGCCACGCGGGGCAGATATCCCACGTCTTCCAGGACTCCCAGTATCAGATAGAAGGCAAAGACGTAGGGCAGAACCACCCCGAAAGGGATGTAAAGGCCGGTTGTCAGCATGCCGAGCGAATCCTTGAAGTTGACTTCTCCTTCGATCAGCCTGCCGACAAGGACATCGTGCAAAAATCCCTCCGATCCCAGTGCGTCGCTCAGCCGGGTCATCAGCGGGGCCCAGAGGTTATCGAAAAATGGGTCGAACACAAATCCGATCAGGCCTTCGCCGATAAAACGAATGATGATGAAAGAGCAGAGAAGCACCGTGAGCGCTATCGGAATCCCCGGGAAAGGCTTGATGGAGTTATCCCCCAGGTGTTCCAGCCACGTGTGATGCCGGTGGGTGACCGTTTGCACCTGCCCGACGATTCCGCCTACCGTTGCCCATTGTTGGTCCTTTGTTTGGGTGGGAGTTCGGAGAGCTTTGGCTTGCGGGATGCGGCTGACCAGTTCTTTTATCCCCTCTCCGGTTACGGCCACTGTGGGGGTCACCGGCACACCCAGAAGGTCTTCCAGCTTCTGGTAATCGATATGCAACCCTCGATGTTTGGTGTCATCCCACATGTTCAGGGCTACGATCATAGGGATTCCTGTCTCCAGGAGTTGCAGCGTCAGAAAAAGATTGCGCTCCAGATTGGTGGCGTTCACCACGTTGATGATGAGATCGCCATCTTTGATTATCCGAGCGGCAACCGCTTCTTCTTTGGAGGTTGGATCCAGGGTGTAACTGCCGGGGACGTCGATGATCTCGACTTTCTGGTCTCCCAGCTTCATGTGGCTGGTGGGAATTGCTACCGCTGTGCCGGGGTAATCTGAGGTGGTGGCTTTCACTTCCGCCAGGCGGGAGAAGAGAGCCTGTTTGCCGACATTGGGGTTCCCTACAAGGAGTATCTTCACGAATTATCCAGTTCGACCCATATCTTATCCGCCATGCCAAAACCAATGGCAAGCCGGGAGCCATTGACCTTGATGGTCACTGGGCCGCGCATCGGCATAGCGCTCATTTTGGTTATGAGCTGCCCGGGTCTGATGCCCATCGCTTCCAGACGGCGGGCCATGCCGCCTCCCCCGTTTATTTCCACCACCGTGCCTTTCTCTTTTGTATTCATCTGAGTGAGCGTCATCTGTGTTTTCCGCAACATGGTCTTTATTCCTCATTCGGCCGTTTGCCCTGGCATTCCCGGCAATAGCCGCGCACATTTATCTCGATATCCGAAATCTGGAAGCAGGCTTCTTTTTCCACTGCCAACCGCAGCTCTTCGGTGGCCAGGGTTTTCACTTCGAACACCATGCCGCAATTGTGGCAGACCAGGTGGGAGTGTCCCGAGGAGTTCTTGGTCTCGTAATAATGGTGATCTTCGGCGAAATGCCTTTCTGTGACCAACCCTGACTTTTTGAAAAGCTGAAGGTTTCGATAGACGGTGGAGAGACTGATGCGCAATCCCGACTCCCTGGCCCGCTGATGAAGCTCATCGGCATCCAGATGGCCTTCGGCCTGGCAGATGATATCGAACAGGAGCTTTCTCTGCGAGGTCATTCTCTGTCCGGGAAGTTGGTTGCCATTCATCTTCAAATCAACCTGTTTCCTGAAAAGCAATAATGCAAATGATTCCTATTATCAATAATAACACAGAGCAATCGGGACTTCAATACGCGGATACTTCTTTGAGTAGCACCCCTATGTGGCTCTGGGGGTCAACCAGCTTTTGGATATCGCGGTGCCTTGATACACTAGCAGATAGAACAGGTGATGAGGCTCACCAAGGTAATACCTGAACCGCCCTGGGATTTTGGGATGATAACCTTCACTGGCAAGTTGCAGTAGAGGCTGTTCTCTCAGCATGTCCGGAGGGTGGGAATCCATCAGCAGGAGAAATCCATTGAAAGTATGGGATGAAGGAAATGATGGTTGATGATAACCTTTATCAAATACTCGGCATCAAGCTGGATGCAACTTCGGTTCAAATAAAGGAAGCCTATCGTTACAAGGCCGTCATACTGCATCCAGATCGCCTTGCCAGTATGCCGGACAAATTCCGCGCTAGAGCGGAGGAGGACCTGAAAAAGGTCAACGCAGCATACGAGATTCTATCCGACCCGAACAAACGGCAGCAATATGATAGAATCATGGAAGCCCAGACGCCTGAAAATCAGTCATCACGTCAAGCACCCCGTCCATGCTCCGCATCAGATATTCCGGCTCACGGCCATCCCAGATACGAGGTCTATCCGAAGCACATAAATCTGAACAATGCTTTGGTCAATGTTCCAGAACATGGGGCGTTTTTCGTTGAGAGTTCGAACGGCCCCTTCACAAATGTCTGTTTGGCCTCATCGAAGCCGTGGCTAAAGGTGATCAGAACTACAGCCTTGGGATCTGGTGGATCCAGTTCGGTCATGAGGGTGGATATTGAAGGTATAGGTTATGAATGGAATCAAAACTATGCTGGTGTGATTACCGTCAAACTTGACAGAATGCAAGCAGAGGTGAAGGTTAAACTCAGGACGTTGCGTTTCTAGGCGTAATAAGGCTCGTTTTATGTTTCCTCAGATGATCAATGCGTACAAATCTCGCTGGCATTTCTATGGGCTGGGCAGAGCGTAGCGAAGAAGATATCTCGTCCGGTTCCTTCATATCTGCAGGCGTACTGCCATGACCAGAGTGTAAGGGGAAGGGATGAAATCGTCAAAAAGGGCAAGATCAGCCCCTGCGGGGTCTGAGCCGGTTCTGGCTATCGAGGGGAATGGTCACCGGGCCATCGTTGTGGATTTCCACCAGCATGTGAGCCTGGAACTGACCGGTCTCCACCTTGATTCCGGCGGAACGGAGAAGCTCGACGAAGGTCCGGAGAAGCGGTTCGGCCTTATCCGGGGGGGCGGCATCGGTAAAACTGGGACGGCGACCTTTTCGGGTATCGGCGCAGAGGGTGAACTGGCTAACCACCAGAATCTCGCCTCCGGTATCCTGCACTGAGAGGTTGAACTTCCCTTCGGCGTCATTGAAGATGCGGAGGGTGGTAATTTTGTCGGTGAGGTACTGGGCTTCGTCTTCAGTGTCTTCCGATTCCACTCCCACAAGTACCACCAGTCCCGGCCCGATCCGACCCACGGTCTTCCCCTCGACACTCACTGAAGCCTGGGAGACTCGCTGGAGAAGCGCCCTCATTACTTATCTGCGCTTGCTGATGTTGCTGCCTTGGCTTCAGGCTCTGACTTGGCCGAGGTTTCTTTTTTGGATTCAGTTACTGGTGCTTCCTCCGACTTGCTTCTGGCGCCGTTGGCAGACGCACTGGGGTAGTCCGTTACATAGAAACCTTTGCCTTTGAAGATGATGGGAGCCGGTGTAAAGAGACGCCTGGCCTCGTTCTGGCACTTGGGACAAACACAGATCGGCTCGGCATCAAAGCCTTGCCTTTCTTCAAAGCCGAAACTGCAGGATGTACACTTGTACTCATAGATGGGCATTGAGGGTTTACCTCCTAAGCTACTTGATGGTTTAGTGATTTACACTATTAGCACTCCCCGACAGAGAGTGCTAATTCAAATTTAGCACTTCCGTCTCTCTCTGTCAAGAGAAATTGAGGCCAGGCAATTATAGATGGGTCCGCCCGGAGTGAGAGTGCTCTTCATCAGATGGATGCGGTCCACCTCGAAAGCGATCTGCTCCTTGGTTTTGGTCGCATCGAGCAACCTTCCCAGATCGCTCCGCTCTCTTGATGTTGCCTGGTCCCGAACCCGACCCAGAGTAAGGTGTGGTGAGAATTCTTTTGTCTCGGGGGCAAAACCCAGATGAGCCAGGGCTTGGTCGATCTGTTTTTGTATGGTTGCGATCCTGGAAACTTCACCCCCCACCCCGATCCACACCACCCGGGGCGATCGCAGATTGGGGAATGCGCCTAATTCCTGCAGTGCCAGTGTGTAGGGCTGGACTTCTGAGGCGGTCTCTTTCATGGCCTCCGCTATCGCGGAGACTTTCTCTCCTGGGATGTTACCCAGGAACTTCAATGTCAGATGAATCCCATCGGGATCGACCCACTTGACGGCTCTCTCTTGACCTGCCCTGAGTTGGGAGAGCAGTCTGGACAGAACGGCCTTCACTTCTTTCGGAAGCTCGAGGGCAATAAAGGCTCGGATTTGTTCCATTTTCAAATTCCTAGGATGGTTTGAGCGTTTTCGCCCAGGATTTTATCTCTGCTTTTATTCGGGATTTCCACCTTTTGCAGGTCATTGATGATTCGCTTCTGGGCGATGAGCGGATAGTCGCTGCCGAAAAGTATCTTATCTGCTCCAATGATAGCGGCAACGTGAGGGAAGATATCGTACTTGTAGAGGAACGGCGAGGCTGCCGTATCGAACCAGACGTGTTTCAGTGCCTGTGAAACCTCGGGCATTAAGGCATAGAATGGCAACCCGCCGCCCCAGTGGGCGCACACAATCGGTGCATCGGGGAAGCTGGTGATGAACTGATAGAGCATGCCTGGCAGAACATTGCCTTTTCCAGCATAAGGATGTCCCACT